>NZ_PHGS01000047.1:0-736 GCF_003031125.1 Agrobacterium sp. LAD9
ATTACTCGACGATCGAAGCCACGATGCCGGCGCCGACGGTACGGCCGCCTTCGCGGATAGCGAAGCGCAGCTTTTCTTCCATCGCGATCGGAACGATCAGCTCGACTTCAACGGTGACGTTGTCGCCAGGCATAACCATTTCCGTGCCTTCAGGAAGCGACACGATGCCGGTCACGTCAGTCGTACGGAAGTAGAACTGCGGACGGTAGTTCGTGAAGAACGGCGTATGACGGCCGCCTTCTTCCTTCGTCAGGATGTAGGCTTCTGCCATGAACTTCTTGTGCGGCTTGACCGAACCCGGCTTGCACAGGATCTGACCACGCTCAACGCCGTCACGGGTAACGCCGCGAACCAGTGCACCGATGTTGTCGCCAGCCTGGCCCTGGTCGAGCAGCTTGCGGAACATTTCAACGCCGGTAACAGTCGTCTTCGAGGTCGGACGGATGCCGACGATTTCGACTTCTTCACCAACCTTGACGATACCGCGCTCAACGCGACCCGTCACAACCGTACCACGGCCAGAGATCGAGAACACGTCTTCGATCGGCATCAGGAACGGCTGGTCGATCGGACGCTCAGGCGTCGGGATGTAGGCGTCAACAGCAGCCATCAGCTCGCGGATCGCGTCTTCACCGATCTTCTTGTCAGAATCTTCAAGAGCAGCAAGTGCCGAACCCTTGATGATCGGGATATCGTCGCCCGGGAAGTCGTAGGACGACAGAAGTTCGCGAACTTC
>NZ_PHGS01000049.1:0-683 GCF_003031125.1 Agrobacterium sp. LAD9
CGGAGGCGACCGCCCCAGTCAAACTACCCACCATACACTGTCCCGGATCCGGATAACGGACCGCGGTTAGACATCCACGAAGATAAGGGTGGTATTTCAAGGATGGCTCCACAGAAACTGGCGTCCCTGCTTCAAAGCCTACCACCTATCCTACACATGCCTTGGCGAATGCCAGTGTAAAGCTATAGTAAAGGTGCACGGGGTCTTTCCGTCTGACCGCAGGAACCCCGCATCTTCACGGGGAATTCAATTTCACTGAGTCTATGTTGGAGACAGCGGGGAAGTCGTTACGCCATTCGTGCAGGTCGGAACTTACCCGACAAGGAATTTCGCTACCTTAGGACCGTTATAGTTACGGCCGCCGTTTACTGGGGCTTCAGTTCAGAGCTTGCACCCCTCCCTTTAACCTTCCAGCACCGGGCAGGCGTCAGACCCTATACGTCGTATTGCTACTTCGCAGAGCCCTGTGTTTTTGATAAACAGTCGCTACCCCCTGGTCTGTGCCACCCCATCATAGTTGCCTAAAATGGGGTCACGCTTCTTCCGAAGTTACGCGTGCAATTTGCCGAGTTCCTTCAACATAGTTCTCTCAAGCGCCTTGGTATACTCTACCTGACCACCTGTGTCGGTTTCGGGTACGGTCTATACGGTGGAGCTATTTCCTGGAACCTCTTCGCCGCACA
>NZ_PHGS01000012.1:0-75381 GCF_003031125.1 Agrobacterium sp. LAD9
TCGAGAACGACAGGGTCAAACCAGGATTCCACAATATATACTCGGGGTGCAGCTGGCTCTCCCTTGAGGATAATCGGTTCTAACACGGTTGAGTTTTCGTAGGGCACCCCCTCTGAAGACGTGGAAGCGGGCTTTGGCTCCGGATCGCCACTCTCATCATCCCACATCGATTCAATCGACTGGAAGAAGTCCCCGACAGAATATCGACCGGCGGCATCCGTGATCGCGTTCCGCAAATCTGAGGCGAAGTTTGCCGTAAATTCATAGAGATCGTCCGACGCATTGGGGTAGTGTTCGTTGACTGTGTCATAGAGAGCTTCAGCAACAGCAGCGCCAGCATATCCTGCAACAACGCTGGCGGCGACTCCCGTTAGAGTCGGCCCCGCAATAAACGTTACAACTGCACCGGCAAATAGCCCCCCGGCAACATTCGCCACACCGCTTAAATCGCGATCAGTTGCACCAACTGCAACGGAAACAACCACATCTTCGATGGTTCTGAGAGAAAGCGCCAGCTTTCCAGCTGCCGTATTTTTGATACCACCCTCAAGGACATTTTGAAGTACTCCACTGGAAATTCCTACGTAGGCAGAGTAGCCCGTAGCCACGGCGTCAGGAGTGCTATGAAATGGCTTGGTGAGATTATCAGATATCCGTCGAGCAAAATCATCGATAAATGTCGCCATATCACCACCAGACCTCTCGGAAGAAATTGTGCTTGGAATGTAAGATTGCTAAAGCAGCAATTGCCGTAACCAAAAACATAATAATGTTTGCAATAAGAATAAAAATGTAAGCAAAAGGCTTACTTCTTAAACTATAAGACCCGATACTGGAATCAATCTCTCTGCGAGAAATAGATTTTAATATATGCGGAACATAATAAAATAAACAAAAATACAGACAAGCAGCAAGAAAAGCATCTAAAAAGAAACTTTCACTCATAATATAATCTTTGAGACTTAACACCTCTGCTCTCCATCCAAAGGCAATTTTTCAACAATCGAATACAGCTGACGCCAACTGAACTCTCGGCCATCTGCGTCAAAATCGTCGATTGACTGCAACCGCAAATATTCAAGAAAAATCTTAAATCCGGTTTCGGTGTGGGACTCAATAGAAAGTTGTGAATTTTACTCATGTTTTATGACCATTGAGAATTCACAGGCTCTGAAAAATCGATCCCCTTGGATGCAAGGACAACGAATTGCCCCTTACTTAGAAAAAGCCATGTCTGTGGCGCAGAACTACAAACGCACCAAATCCTGTTATGAGAAACAGTGCTACGTTGAATAAAAGAAAAGAGAAATATTTAAATGGTTTTTCTGCAGCTCTATAAGAGCCGGCTCCTGTTTTGATTTTTCCGGAAAAAGCGGATTTTATTAAGTAAGGCACGTAATAAAAGAAACAAAAATACAAACAGGCAGACAATAAGGCGTCCAAAAAAAATCGTTCGCTTAGGAGATATTCCTTGATAGTCAAGAACACTTTGTCCACCTAGTGATATATTATCGCCGACACTACTATCATCATTAACCAGCAGAACCTCTGACCCACCCGTCCCAGTATTGTTTCAACCAATTGAGAACGGGGTATCAAAAATCTTAAATCCGGTTTTCACACAGGCTTCAATAGAAAGTTGTATTTTTTCTCATGTTTTTATTATCGTTGAGAATTCAGAGGATCGGAAAAACTGATCCCCTAGACTAGAGCAGGATATGTGGTGGGTTACCGGCGACTAATTCTACATCTACAAGGACTTCCAACGTTCAGTGCCACCTCACAAGACGGCCTTCACCGACTAGCCGCATTGGTAGAGAATGTCGTCGTGTATATCCAAGGAGGTAACGGTGTTTCACTGGGTTCATCGATTTCTGGCGATTTTGGGAATTTCTATCAGCTCAGCCATTGCGGCGGACGTCGACGCAGTGAGGACTTTTCACGACGCTGTCGATGTGGGCGAAGTGGAAACTGTTCGGACGATGCTCGCGACAGAACCTGGCCTGGCGACGTCTAGGGACGAATATGGTTTCCAGCCTGTACACCTCCTCGACATGTATCCCGATGAAAAAGTACTCGACCTCCTGCTTGCGAATGGAGCCGACATCAATGCCGCGAACGACGACGGCGTGACCATTCTCCACATTGTCACCGACCCGGATGCTGTCCCGCTCCTTGTGGGACGAGGCGCAAATATCGAAGCTCGCGACAAAAGAGGATGGACGCCTTTGATTATGCAGGCGAACAACCAGCAAAATGGGCCAGACGTCGTGGCCGCCCTTCTTGCTCACGGCGCTGATCCGAATGCCGAAGGACACAATGGTGAGACTGCTCTTTCCTTCGCAAGGGAAACTGGCGATGGATCGTTTATCGAGGTCTTGATCGCTAACGGCGCGGTGAAGTGACGACCGTTTCAGCTTCGATGCTCCTACGCAAGCTGCATGACTGCTTCCGGGCCCTCAGCGGACATTCGACTATTGGCCAGTCAGAGCAGGATGGGACCGGATGCCCGCCCGCGTCGGAAAATTTCCGCTGCCAACTCCTCGGTCGGTAGCTCCTCTTTCGGGTGGAAGATCATGTCGCTGACGGGGATGTATGGGAAGCTGTTCTCAAGAACGCCGAGATAGAAGTGGGTCTGCGCCTCGTCTCCGCCGATCAAGAGGCACAGACACTCGGCGATTTCCTGCTCTGTCAGGTCGGACACCGAGGGGGATCGCCCCAGGGCGACGAGTTCCGCGAACTCCCGAGGACTCGTCCAGCCGTGAAGCCCGGCGAAGGTGTCACGGGTGTATCCCGGCGAGCCGGCCTCCGCGTCGATCCGCGCGTCGCAGTCCCAGCCGCCCTCAACACCATCGACGATGCGGCGAACCAAGCTTTCCAGCTCTGCGATCTGGTCTGGCAGCGGTGAAGGCATCAGAGCCTCGATCCGTCCTGTCATACAATCTCCCCCAACACGGGAATGTCCACTGCCCATTCTACTTCGCCGCAGCGGCGTTGCGCAATTCCCCGATTTTTGAATCGGTTTTGCGTCTGACTTTTGCGACGCAAAAACACTGTCGCCAACGACTATCAAAATTCAAATTCTGCATTTGTTCGTCAAGTTGGCCAAAATCCCCCGTTCGGGCCGGCTGGGCCAAATTCTGATAGCGAGCGAGTTGACATATCGTTAATTTTGAAGTCGTACCAACGACTTCAGTACCCCGTATTGGTGGATGGCGTGTTACTCTGAGGCCATATTTTGAAGATTAAACATTGTAACGTTGAATATGACATTTCGCACATGACTGGCCGAGTGCTTCAGATGGGCGCATGGATCGGGGAGCAGAAGCAACTGGTTCAAGTGATCTTGCCCCGTTGAAATAATCCATTTTGAAGTAAGCTCTGGCCTTTTTTGAAGTGCATCCCGATTTTGGGCCAGCGAGGGCTGGAATTTTCCGGGGTTAGGGCTCAGCCCGGCAGGGGTGCCGATGAGCCGTTCATCAGCGAAATCGGCACTTTATTGCCGATCGCGCGATGTGGCCGGAACTCGTTATACAACGAGACAACGGAACACCCACGGGATTGAAGTTCGCGAGCTTTTATATCCGTGGCATCCCTGGTGTGGGCTGTTCGTTCATATCCATGCGGCGCTCTCAAAGGGGGACGCTGTTTTCCGTTGCAGCCTTTCCGGCGCTTCCTCTGGCAGATCTCTGGAAGTTCCAGCATGGATGTTCGATCGGTCTCTGAGTGCGACTTGGTGCACCAAGCCGTTTGCCCATGTTGAACTTTCCTGCCTGCATGCTTTGGCCAGATTGCTTGAACAGGCAGGCGGCCCATCACAATCGGCCAAGATGAGCGCAGCATTGGTCTCTCACGAAGCGAGTCGGAGAGATGTCCATGCCACGCCAGTTCATGACATATCAGTTCGATCTGTTCTCGGGTCTACACAGCGAGAGGACAGCGTCGATGCCGCAATGGCAGGAGTTGCCGGAAGGGACGCGCCAGACACTGACGACGCTCATGGTGCGACTGCTGATTGACCACGCAAACGGCGGACGCGCCTCACAATGGAAGGAGGCCGGTGATGATGCATGAGAAGATCGGGCCACACCATCTGGAGCGCAAGGCCATCCTGTATGTCCGGCAGTCCTCGGTCCATCAGGTTCTGCACAATCGCGAAAGCAGTACCCTTCAATACGCCATGCGCGATCGCCTGACAGCACTCGGATGGTCGCGCATTGAGACGGTGGATGACGATCTTGGTCGTTCGGCCGCCGGTGGTGTAACCCGCGCTGGTTTCGACCGAATGGTCGCCGAGGTCTGCCTTGGCAAGGTGGGGGCGGTAGCGGCACGAGAGGTATCGCGTTTTGCCCGCAACAGCCGCGATTGGCAGCAGCTCATCGAGATGTGCCGCGTCGTTGATACCGTTCTGATCGACCAGGAAGCGGTCTACGCACCGCGCCAGGGCAATGACCGGCTGCTCTTGGGCCTGAAGGGCAGCCTCAACGAGTATGAGCTCGATCTCTTACGTCAGCGTTCCCTTTCCGCCCGCTACGAGAAGGCACGCCGCGGAGAACTTGTCGTCACGGTCCCGATTGGGTTCTTGAAGGTCGGCGACAAGATCGAGAAAGATCCCGACCGGCGCATCCAGGACGCCATTGCACTCGTCTTCAACAAGGTCGCCGAACTCGGCAGTGCACGACAGGCGCTCCTATGGTTCCTCGAACACGGGTTGGATCTGCCGGTCAGGCGCCCTGACGGTGATGTCATCTGGCGCAGACCCAATTATGCGACCATCCACCGGATGATTGCGAACCCGATCTACGGCGGTGCTTATGCTTATGGTAAGAGTCGATCCGTGCCGGGATACGGTGGCCGATCTGGAATTCGTCGCAAGGCGCGGAATGAGTGGCTTGCCTTGATCCCCAATGCACACGAAGGCTACGTCAGTTGGGAACGGGCGGAGGAGATCCGCAAGATGGTCAGCGACAATGTACCGGCCAGTCGCCATCATGGAGCGCCGAAGCATGGCGACGCTCTGCTTGCCGGCCTTTTCCGCTGCAAAAGGTGCGGCCGGAAGCTTACGGTTCGTTACACAGGAGCCAACCATAACATCCCGCGCTATTCCTGCTGGCGAGGGTTGCTCGACAATGGCGAACCACGTTGCATCGCTTTCGGCGGTTTGCGGGTCGACGATGCGATCGAGGAGGCGCTGCTCGGGGTGGTGGAACCGGGAGCCATTGCGGCCGCCGTTGAGGCGGAGCGCAATATGGCCAGCCAACGCGACCAGGTCCAGGAGGCACTCCTGCGCGATCTTCAGGCGGCGCGCTACGCCGCCGACCGGGCATTCCGGCAATACGACGCCGCTGATCCTGAGAACCGGCTAGTGGCGTCGGAGCTCGAGGCGCGTTGGAACAAGGCGCTCACGCGCGTAGGCGAGATCGAGAATAAGATTGCCAGCCATCAGACAGCGACGCCACAACCATCCCCTCTTTCGGCATCGCAGATGGTCGCGCTTGCGGGGAACCTGCGTGCCGTCTGGACAGCGCCCTCGACCGATGCAAGGCTCAAGAAACGCATCGTGCGCACGCTCATCCATGAAGTGGTCGCTGATCTCGATGATGTGGCCTCTGAGATCGTTCTTGTCATCCATTGGGTTGGCGGGGTCCATACCGAGCGACGCCTGCCAAAACGACGTCGAGGGCAAAGAAACGCGACCCCTGACGACGTCATTGAGGCTGTCCGGCAACTCGTGCTTATTGCCAATGACGACGTGATTGCCGGTGTCCTTAATCGCAATGGACTGACGACCGGCAATGGCAATCGCTGGACGCGTGAGCGGGTGACCGCGCTGAGGTCATATCGCAGGATTCCGGTCTTCCATCCGCAGACGGACGGGGTCGAGCCTTGGCTTAATCTGGGAGATGCGGCAAAGTTGCTCGGGGTCACGCCAAAAACGTTGCGCCTGGCGGCTGAGGCCGGTGAGATTGAGGGCGCCCATCCGTTGCCTGATGGCCCGTGGATCTTCAGCCGTTCTAAACTCGCGACCCCGCAAGCACGTCAGATCGTTGATCGTACCCGAAAGAACCCGCGATACCCCACAGGATCGCATCCAAATCAGGAAAGCTTATTCCCTTCAGCGACATAGAAAGATGGGCGTTATGAAACAGGATTGTAGTCTCTACGCCAATCCTCCATCTTTGCCCGTGCGTCGTCAAGGCTCATGAACCAGTGGGCGTTCAGGCGCTCGGCGCGGAACTTGCCATTGAAACTTTCGATGTAGCTATTGTCCGTCGGCTTGCCAGGCCGGGAGAAGTCGAGCACGACACCCTTGTGATAGGCCCACAGGTCGAGATCACGAGAGATAAACTCACTGCCGTTATCCACCCGAATAGTGGCCGGATAACCAACTTGCCGACAAACCCGTTCAAGCGTCTGAACGACGCTCTCGAACCTCCTTGTGGATTGGGAGGAAGTCAGAGCCTGCTTGAACCACTCTATTCCTGAAGTGGCATTGTTGAATGGCGACGTTGAAAACGATAGTCATAGCCACCTCAATGTCCGAGACACAGAACGCCGGATCGGGACGGCGAGAGCCACAATCAGCGAACTGCTGCGCCTCGGTTATCTAAAGACCGAAACCCGGATCAATCCTGCCACCCGGCGTGAGCAACAATACATCCTCGCTCATTCCGTGGATGCCTTCGTCGCCGAGCATATTTGTCTCGCTCTTTTGTCAGATCGTGCTGGTGTATTTCCCGGTATCCTTCGTCAAAAGCTCGAGGCCGAGGGAGTGCGACCCATTTATGAACCGACCGGTAGAAACTCGAAATTCTATCGACGATCGGACGTAGCGCACTGGCAATAACGCAGATTGCCCTCGTCAATCTTCCGTACTGCAGTTTGAAAGGCCCGCTTCAGCGGGCTTTTTTATTGCCTACAGTTCTAGCACTTCAGTTTCGGGACACACCTATCGGAGCAATTCGCCCTGATCTTTATGAGGTCCTCTAAAATTCCTCAATAAAATCAAGGAAAATTATCGTCGCAGCGACAAATCAAGAGAGCGCAATCAGCACGTTCGGCGAGCGTCGCTATTTTGCCCATTCGACTACTCCCTTAAATGACTTTGGCCAGTTCATATCAATGACCGCTCCGAATCATAAGGAATATCGCGTTACGTTAGTAACCACCTCTAAGGATATTGCTTAACGGCGGGGTTTTCTTTGGAGAGAGCGATGAAGATCCTTAAGCGCAGGCAACACCCTGGCGAGAAGATTATCGCGGAAAACCTCCGGCGGAGTTTCCACCGGAGGCTTACGGAATGGGTCGTCTTGCCGATGACAAGGGGCGACATACCGACAAAGTTGAGGGCGGGCGTTTGATTGTCATCTCGTTTCTGACGCACTGCATTGGCGATCTCGCTGAGCCTGGCGTCCCCTTCGCTCTGGGCGTCGCCGTCATCAACTTAAAAAGGTCCCTATCCGCAACGAGGCGGATAGGTGATTCATGTCGGCATCGGGATTTACGGATCAGGCTGTGCCTTGACCTCATCCCAGTTTGTGTCGGCCTTTTTGATATTCCCGCTGACATCCTCTCTCCACGTCTTGAGGACGCTGTCATTGTAGTTGAGGTAGAGCTTGTTATCGACCACGGTAAAGGCTTGGGGTTCGGTCGATGCCTTATGGCCTTGCGCCGTTCCAAAGGCACAGTAGCCGCCATACTGCGGAGCAAAATGCCCGGGGTCGGCGGTGAAGGCATCGCGATGTGCGGCGGATGCAAAGTGGAACGTCGCCCCTTGATAGGTTGCCGTAAATTTATCTGACCCTTTCACCGGCTTGTGGTCGGTGAAATAGGCGACGGGATCATAGCCGTTGATGGCCACACCGTTGGTCGTGAAAATCTCGGCGGCAAAGCCGGCGGAGACGAAGGAAAGCGTAAGAGCAGCTGCAAGCGGCAGAATGGGGCGTAGTGAGATCGTCATGATGTTATCCTTCTGTTGAACGAAAGCGACCTGCCTTCTTCGTCACGGGATGCATCGACGTTACATCCAGGCTGTTCACACCTTTGTGTGGAGAGGGATGGACCGATTACCAACGGGCCAAGTCCTCACGCGCCAGGGTTTTGAGGCCGTCTGCGCAACCTTTGCGACAAATTGGAATGAGTGACTACTGTCTCGTTCCCACGGCTAGAACCACCGTCGAGCGGAGCACAACCCGGTTGTCCGTCGCAATCCGGTCGACCACCGTTATGATCGCCTCATCTACCCGGCGACGTTCATTGTCATCGAGTGTGGCATAAGCACCCATGTAGCTGTGCAATTCCCGAACGTCGTCAAGATAGGACTGGCCAGCGGGCCCTTCCCAAACGACCTCGATTTCTTCGATCTCGAGTGCGGAAAGACCCGCACCTTTGAGCTCTGCGTGCAGTCGGTCCGGGTCCGCAAGCGTTGTGAACCCCTCGGGTGGCGCCGGCGGTGCCATATTCGGGTAAACGGCACGAAGCGCTTCAGCCATAACAAGGAAGGGGCCGCCGCCAGGCAGCTTGCGCCACGTCGCGACGCATGCTTTGCCGCCCGTGCGGGTCACGCGGACCTGCTCTGCAAGCCCTCGCCGCCAGTCGGGAAAGATGCTGGCGCCAATCAGCGAGAAGGTCGCGTCAAAGCCTTCATCTTCCAGGACGAGCTTCTGCCCGTCCATCAGCCGGGCGCCGCTTGCCGGGAAAGGAGCAAGCCGTTTCGACAGAAGATTTACCATACCCGGCGCATTGTCGACGGCGAGCACCGCCGCACCGTGCAGCGCCGCAGGCACGCTCAGCGCTCCCGCCCCGGCTGCAATGTCAAGAACCTGCGTTCCCCATCGAATGTCTCCGACCCGATCCAGCGCGACAGCGGCGATCTGGCCTGTGTTGCGGTTCGCCGTCTTCTCGTAGACACGTGCGAAGTCGTCCGTCATGTGGGGATGTTCGACAGTTGGCTCTGCCCTGGGGATCCAGGTTGATTCCGCATCATTCTTTATCGTCGGGCTGTCTGAATTCTGCATGGTAAACTCCCTCATGTGGAACAATCAATTCATCGGCTCACGCATCGATCGAGGCTGGCTGCTCAGTTTGATAACAGTCCCTCGTCAAGGTCATTGGTCTTTCCTTTGATACCTGGTAGCGACACTCCTGTTACGTCCGACAGCGCCGGAGCGTTACATTTGGGGACTTCACAACTCCGTGCGTCTGCTTGAACATGAGTTCATTGCGAACACATCGAGAGCGCCACCTTCAATTCCAGTTCGCGGATTTTGCGGTCCTTTTCGGACACTTGCCTGATCATATGCTCCATGCGGGCATCGGCCGTGCGCGATATCTCCCAGAGAGCAGCGGCGATGATCAGCCGTGACATGACATAAGCCTCGGAACGTGAAGGGGAGAGCGTTGACGACTTTCGTGTTCTCAGTCGCGGTCGACGAGGATGTTGCTGGCCAGCGCCGCGATCTGGTCGCGATGCGCCCAGGCTACCATCACGCTCAGCGCGAAGAGCACGATCGCGGGGACGGGCGAGCCCGGCAGCACGAAGAGATGGGTCAAGGTGGCGCCGACCATGATCGCGGCGAGCAGAAGCGCACCGAGCGAGGCCACGGCCGGGACGAGTAGCGCGGCCGCGCCGATCAGCTCGAGTGTTCCGGTGAAATACCGAAACCACTGCCCGAGCGCGATCTGCTCGAAGTTCTGAACCAATATCGGCAGGCCGTAGAGGTTGGCGCTGCCGGCGGCGATGAAGGCCGCAGCAAGGAGAAGCTTGACGCTCCACAGTCCGATTTGACGCCAGCGCGGCGCCGCCTCATTCTTTATCGTCGGGCTGTCTGAATTCTGCATGGCAAACTCCCTAGTATGGAACAATCAATTCTACGGCTGCTAAGCGTCTGTCTGAACATGAGTTCATTGCGAACACATCGAGAGCGCCACCTTTCCTTCCAGCTCCCGAATTTTGCGGTCCTTCTCGGAGATTTCCCTGATCATCTGCTCCATGCGGGCGTCAGGCGCGCGCGATATCTCCCAGAGTGTCACGGTGAAAATCACAGGAACGGTGGCGACAGCTTTATCGTCGATGGTTGCCAGCTGATCTGACTGCTGCGATGGACTTTCCGTCGCGACACGACCCCAAAGCTTGAGAGTGCTTTCGGCGCCTGCATCGCAGCGGACGAAAGCTTCCACCGCCGCGTCGCGTCTGCCAACTGTGCGGTGAAACGCCGTGCTTTCGACGTGCACGCGAAACGTGGATCCATCGATGACGTGGGGAAGCATCGCAACACTCGAGACGGTCTCGAACACAATCCCGGGGCGTATCCGGGAATAATCGATCGCCAACTCCCGCTGCGCCTGAACCAGATGAGCAATGCTCGGAGTAATCGTCTGCCCCCAGACGGCCGCGCCTTCTCCGAAGTGATGAACGATAGCATGGCCGATATTTGGACATGTGATTGACTGCAGCATCAGCGTGTTCCTTTGTCATCGTCGAACGATCCGCCAGCATCGCGCCGGATCATGTTTGCGACCTTGCTGCCTACCAATTCGTAGGAATGCAGGCAGTTGTTACAAAGGATCTTCGTTTATTTTGCAGCCCGGTTCATTTGGGAAAGCCCATTTCGGTCAGGCCAGCATCAAGCATATCGGCCCGGGCCTCGTGGCCGTCGCTATGGATGCACATGACACTGTCGCCCCGAATGCAGTCCGGTATATCGTCGCACTCGATGCCATCCAGCGTGACTTTCTTCGCGGCCTTCATGTCGCATTTGGCGCGCTCACGCAGAATGGCCAAGCTTTTGAGCGCATCGCCCTGATGGAATTTGATGCCAATCGCCCGACCGGCGAGCGGAAATGTCTGATCCGTGGTCCCATGAAAATGGACCATCGGAGGAAGATCGGCAACGCAGTCCTCCGGACTTGGAAGAGGATTCCAGAACACGCCGGAGAACGTCACCATCGCCGCGGCTTTCTCCCCCTGCTCACAGGCAGTGTACCAGGCCATCGATGCGCCGATGGAAAATCCTCCGATCACCGTCTTGTCCGGGGTAAAACCGTAGCGTTGCCGCAGGTCATCAAAGACATTCGCGACAAGCGCCTTTTCATCGCGATCCTGGCGGGGACCGTGAGGAAAAGACCAATTTCCGTCGATGCCATCGACGGCTACATAGGCAAGATGATGCGCGAGCGTCATCTCGACCAAGGAGCGTTGCTGCATCTGCAACCTGGCGGAGCTTTTGAAGCCATGGAAATAGACATAGACGCCGCGAATGTCGCCATCGTGCGGCAACTCAATCCGATAGTTTCCGTCCTTGACGGGACAAGCAGTCTGCGCTTCGCAAAGCATTGCGGAGGAAACAGTGAGAGGCATGACGCCTATGAGGAGGAGAACGGAGAGCAGGCATGTGCGCATGAAGGGTATCACCGGTGCTTATAATGAGAAGTCTGCCAGAGACATGATGAGTGGTGAGCAGATTGCGAGCGCGGCGTGATTGGTGCCCATAAGTTGTTCCTTCAAGCTACGATGCCTCTGCGCACGGCTAGGCAAGTGCCGGGCCGCTCCAGTGACCCGGAAGGAGGTGGGCAGTCCGTGTCAGCAGATATTTCGCGCGCGGGTCGCGAAACGTTACATCGGACGGCAGAAATACTGAGGACGTTTGTGCGGAATTGGTCGACGGGCAGACGGGCAACACCGTGGCCATGCTGTATTGCTGCCTTCGCTCGTTCCTATCGGCGCCTCATGCGCTGCTCTGACAACGATATCGAGAATCTGCAGCGATCTCTGATCGCCGTTCATATACGTTGCGCCCCGCTATGGCCGCGACGCGTTTTGACCGCCTAAATCACTTCAATTGCCGCATTCAAGCGCGACCGGTAAGATGGATCATTAAAATCAGCCGCGGCGAAAGCATTGTTTCCGCCGCCGCATCGACGTCCGGCGAAGCTCGCCAGTCTCCGAGAGCATGACGATCGCCACCCCGGCGATCGCCGCGGCAGGACGGTCCATTGGTCGATGAGCGCTTTCTACGTTGAGTCGTCACACTCACAAAGGTTTTCTCCCTTGAGGCGTCGTTTTCGCAACGCCACCCCATCGGAAAACACGACGGTCACCGTCCTCCCGCTGCACCTCTTGGAAGGACACCATGCCTCCAATTCTCTCCTGTAACAAATCCATCCGAGTAAACGTACTAGGTGGCAGAGAGAAATAGCTGGACCGTTCTTGGCGGTTTACGCGAAATGCGGAGTTTGCATGTTCTTGACCGCCCGACATGGGCTACCTGTTCTGAACAGTCGTGCCCCCGATGTAGGCCGTAAGTAGGGCACGACTGCGATCCGATATCGCCGTGTCCACTCTTCAGCGGAACCACCGCGGCCTGTTGCACGCTGCTAACCCCACAAGTTCACCAAATCTGACCATCAAATTAGGAGCTATGACATTGCAACTTTCGCCTTCGAAGATACTTCAAATTGGAACGGGTTTCTTTGCATCAAAGACCCTGCTGAGCGCCGTTGAACTCGATCTGTTCGGAACGTTGGGCGATGGGCCTCTTTCACGTACAGCCTTGCGTGACAAATTAGGGTTACATCCACGCTCCGCAGCCGATTTCTTTGATGCTCTCGTTGCCCTTGGCCTTCTTGAGCGCGATGGTGACGGGCCCGATGCACGTTACGGCAATTCCGCCGAAGCTTCCGCATTCCTAGTTCCTTCAAGTCCAGCATATATCGGCGGTGTCCTGCGCATGGCGAACAATCGACTGTACCCTTTTTGGGCACGTTTGACCGATGCCTTGAAGTCGGGAGAACCACAAAATGAGGTTCGTGACGAAGGCTCTCCAGATTTGTTCACAGTGCTGAACGGAGATCCACGTGCGCTTGAAGAGTTCGTTGACGCAATGGGAAGCCTCCAGCGTGGCAACTTCAATCTGTTGAGTGAACGGTTTGATTTCAGCTCCTATCAAAGCATCTGTGATGTCGGCGGCTCGGGAGCTTTGCAGTCGATCGCAATTTGTGAACGGCATAAGCATGTTCGTTGCATCAGCATGGATCTTGAACTCGTAACCAACGTCGCTCGTCAGAGAATTGAAGATGCAGGACTGACGAAACGTATCGAAGCCCGGAACGGAAACTTCATGGTCGATTCTTTGCCAAAGGCGGATGTGATCCTGATGGGTAACATCTTGCATGACTGGGACACGCCGACCAAAGAAATGCTCATTCGCAAGGCATGGGAAGCTTTACCGTCCGGCGGTGCCTTCATTGTTATCGAGGATATCATTGACGACGCCCGGCGCACCAATGCCGGCGCACTGCTAATGTCGCTAAACATGCTGATCGAAACGCCTGGCGGGTACAATTTCACCTTCGCGCAATTCAACGAATGGTGTCGTGATGCCGGCTTCGTTCGAATCGAGCGTTTGGACTTAGCCGGTTTGTCTACCGCGGCTATCGCATGTCGATAAGCAAGCGATCTATGAGAATGCTTTCGCTTCCCAGTTAATCGTAAGACTCCCGCTTCAGCATTTTCAACGACATCGCGGACCGCGCAAGCCACCCGCGAACGTCTTCGTAGTTGCACTTATTTGAGATGCCCTTCGTCAGGAATCTCAAATTATCTGCCAAACGAATTCGAAACAGCCGCATTCTTGCGTTTAAGTGCCAAACGACACTTTTTCTCGAACCGATGGATATTCAGCATAAGGAGCAAAGCGTGCCAACAAAAAGCCAATGGCTGGTTCTTCTGGCAGTCCTGAATGCAATGACGCTAGTGGGGGGATGGGGGTTCACACGATGGTCCGATCAACTATCAACAAACCCCGCCTTAGTTGTCGGATGGATGGCAACTTGCGCGATGGCAGCGATTATTGGCTCCGTAGGTTTTGCGGTGCTTTTGACGTTGTCCCACAAGATCCGTTGAGTTCACGGTTGACCGCTCCCGGGAGGAACTAAAGTACCGCATAGCTGGCGGATTTCGGGGGAATAATGGAAGTCTACCGCTGTGGGGCAGCTCAGACAGGCACAGTGTGACCGGCGAAATCTACGAGATCGAAGGCGACGGATTGTTCGGATGCAGTCGGTGGCGACGAGCGGCAGGGGGGATCGGAAATTCACTACGAACCCGTTCTTCGTCACCCGGCGCCAGGGTCTCTGACGTGGGGTCTGCGGGAATATCCCACCAGTATCGAGAACAATCACGCGACGGATGTAGCACGGCATGAGGTGATCGAGGGTTACCGAAAACTGCGATGGCGGAACAGACGCCGGCGAATTGCAAAGTCGCTCCGATCGCCTCGGCGGGAGATGGAAACCGCACCTCGAACATAAAGCCGTAGCCGAGGCCGAAGATCGTTTCGGCAACGATGAGTTGGGCGGAGAGTGCCAGCGGCAAGCGACGAGACGCAACCACCCAACACCACGTCGCGAACCACGAGCCGGCCAGCCCCATCACCAGTGCCCATACGACAAAGCGGAACGTTTCCGAAGCAGATGCCGTATCCGCCAGATCGAAAGACGCCAGCGGCAGCAGGAGCAGGCTTCCGATCGCCGCACCGATACCTTGCACCCCGGTCCATTGCAGACCATCCGGCGCATCGCCCGCCCGCATCACCGCCGCATTCGCCAGCCCGTAGGCAATCCAGATCGCCAGCGCTGCCGAACTGGCAAGAACGCCGAGCAAAATCGACGCCGTGTCCGCAATGTCTGCCGCGCTGATCGCCGCGACGTTGACGATCGCCACGCCGATCGCAATCAACACCAAAGGTATGGCAAGTGTCTGCCATGGCGCTGAACGGTCCCGGAAATTGGCGATGATCGCCAAAAACACCGGCATGGTGCCGATGATGACGGGCGGGATTGCGGCCCCTGCAAGCTGGACGGCAAACGCGGCGCTAACGAAGTATCCAACATACCCCGCCCCGCCGAGCAGCAATCCGATCAGGGGCCGTGAGGAGGCAATGCCGACAGGCCGGAACCGTCGATCGGCCATCAGCATAATGCAGGTCAAGCCGAAGACACCATAGCGGGCAATGGTCAAATCCCATGCTGTGAACGGTGTGATGGCGCGTGGAGCGACGAAGGTCAGCCCCCATAACGCACACGTGGTCAGTCCGGCGATGATCCCAAGCAGCATGATTTTCTCCTATTGGGGTCATCATGCAATGCGGTCCGGTCGATTTATATGGAATGGCGAGAGCCGTTCGCATAGATTACTTGCCATGTCGAAGGCAAAAGCACCTCAGAACCTTCAAACCGGAAAATCGACCCTGGACGCGACCGACGCCCGCATTCTTGCCGCGCTCGATTCCGATGCCCGCCTGTCGATGAGCGAGCTTGCCCGCCTCGTGGGCATGTCTGCGCCGAGCGTATCGGAACGGTTTCGCCGGCTGGAGGCCGCCGGCGTCATTCGAGGCTTTACCATCGACGTGGACACGCGCGCCATCGGCTATCAGATCAGGGCGATGGTGAGGATCCGGCCGCTGCCCGGTAAGCTGCACCTGGTCGAACGGCTCATTCAGGAGCGGCCGGAATTCATCGAGTGTGACAAGATCACCGGCGACGATCCGTTCCTTGCCCGCCTCGTCGTCCATACGATCGAGCAAATGGACGATGTTCTTGAAGCCCTCTCAGAGCACGCCGTCACCAGCACAGCCGTTATCAAGGGAACTTCCGTCAAGCGGCGCTTGCCGCCCCTGTAGCAAAAAAGCATCCGCGACTAAGCACTATGGAAAACCGCACGTCCGCGCCACTATGTACGTTCGTTCTGGCCGCAGCAGGACGTGCCGTTTTGCAGATCTATGCTTTGTTCAGATTTCACAAATTGATTATGACACTTTCACGACAGATGATGCGGCAACGCTATTGGAGGTATTCAGAATGGGTGAGAAGCGAAAGAAGATTTACGAGGCGCTTGTGGATGGTGCGACGGATGGTCATTCCGGCAGTGACCTCTATGATTTCGTGCAGAAGCGCTGCCCCAAGACATCCGGTAAAAAGATCGTCCGTGCTTCACTTCTGGCGCTGACGGATCCGCATGTGACAGATCGCAACGTCCTGGATGTGATTTATGCCTTGGCGATAAAGCACCGAATGGACGAGGTTCGGCCTGGGGAAGATCAAGACGACGATGATGACGTGAAAACACCAGCTCCTTCGATCGTGAAGGCAAAGAGGAAAAAGACAAAAACGGCTGAAAATGACGACACACATGTCGAGACTTAAAGGGTTCCTTTGAACTCGGAGGGGTCCTAAACCTCTGCGACGATCTCCGTCGTCAGAACTGTCTCTACTGTAAAAGGGATTTGAAAGTTGCCCCCGCACTGGCGATCCGCAACACTTTAATTTCCAGCGGAATTCTCCGCAGAGACGGGTCACGACCGGCGGCGCCCTTTGAATTTTCACAGACGTTCCAGATACTTGGAGCGTATCTCAGCATCGGGCACCCTTGCTGCTGAGCCACGTCCTGTGAGCACAAGAGGGATCGACCATGCTGACCCCTTGTCGCAGCGCCTGCCCCTCCGCAGGATGGCGCCGCGCGTACCCGTCGATCTATCACTCCCCCGATCAACCTCATAGACACGTCGAACATCTGCCGTTAACGGACCGGACCGGGCGGATTCCGTCGCACTGAGCCGTGATCCACCCTTTGCCTTTTCCTAGATAATCCCCGTCGTGGCGCCCGCCGGTCTCAGCTCAAGCATCCCCCAACCAGAACGCCAGCATGCGTTTAGTCTCGCCACTCGTGCGACGGCGCTGCCAGGAGGGCTTTCGTGAGAGATACTGGAACGGATCACGGTCCTCGCGCTCGGCTTCCTCCAGATAGGCCCGCCAACGATAGTGGCTGTAGGTTTGCATCGAGTTGATCGCATAGTGCATCCCGATCTCCCTGTGCCCGCGGATGACAATGAAATTCTCGTCGTTGTCCTTGCTCGCTGACTTCGAGAAGTTGTGGGAGCCCGTAACGACAATGGGATCGTCGCCGAACGGGTCGATTACCAGGACTTTCGAATGCGTGATCGCGTGGCCGACGCTGTTCCTGAAATCGCTCGCGGTGCCTTCGACTGCCCATTCGCCGACAGTCATACCCACGCCGGTGGTCTGAACCGCGTCGAGGAAGAACCCCTCCGGGTCCTGCTTGAGCAGCTTGAAGTCCTCAAGCCCGGTGCTGGTGAATCGAGTGGCCACACCGCGGACGTAAAGGTTTTTCTCCTTCTGCATCTTCAGGAGTGTCTTTACCGGCTCATTGCCCGGTTGGAACATGATGAAAAAGATGCCCTGTTGGGCGCCTTCGACAAGTTCAATCAGTTCCTTGATATCGATCTCCTGGCTGACCTTAGAAAACCAGCTATCGACGGTGGCGTCGCCCAACTCGATTCCTCGCCTGGGGCTATTGTTCGAGGCAAGCAGTTCGGCCGTGCCGCCATTGCCCGCCCGTTCGAGCAGCTCGAACTGCGCCTCGAAATGTCCGGCTAGTTCGTCGTTCTCGATGAGAATGCCGTTGTTGAGTTGGGTGCAAAGCCCGGTCGGGGTCCAGTTGAAGCTGCCCGTCCAAACCTTCTTCGGCCGGAAGTTCGATCCGGCGCGCTCCCCTATGACAACGAACTTGTTATGCGCCAGACCCGATGGAGCCAGGAAGCGGTCGTGGATCACGCACCCTGCCTCCATGAGACGCTTACGCGCGTCCGCGTTCTCATCCTCGCCACGTTTATCGACGCTGCCATTCGCCAGAACGATATGCGCTCGCTCGCCGATCGCCGCCAGGCCGTCGAGAAGTTCCTCATCGCTAAGCTCGTAGAGCGCCGCATGAAGTTCCAAATTCGGCTTGCGCACCACCTCGGCCATCATCGCAAGGACGGTTTCACGAAGCGTGCCGCCGAGGAAGTTGCGGGCTTTCCGGTCGACGTCCTTGCTGATGACGACGGCCTTTTCCTTCAATTCCTGAAGCGTAATGCCGTGCTCTTTCATGTATCGCGCCATGAACTGCGACAACACGTAACCGCGGTTGAAATGGACGCTGACGCCATCGCCGCAGTCGGCCTTCAAGGTGAGTGTGTGAGACCAGGCGCTCGATGGTCCGTCGGTCAATTTTCCGTCGTCGCCGACAACCCGCGCCACCACCCGATAGGCGATCACATCGCCAAGATCCGCCGCGTGATCAGTCCAATCGTAGCGCTGAAACGGCCAGAGCTGCGAGGATCGCACCGTATATCGCTGCCCGTTGGCGTCGAGCTCCGTGTCGTTCTCAAACCCGACGCGGTTCGAAAGATATTTAGGTTCCGCATCGCCTCGTCGGCATTCGATGGCGAACCCCAAACAGCCCGGAATGTCGTCCTGGTGCGTCCAGACGAGATGAACGTCGTCGGCATTGGAAAATACCTTCAGGATGACTTTGGACATCGCCGTTCCCCCAACCATTGACCTTACATCATGCTATTCTGCTCGCCCGCATAAGTATCTCCAACAATATCACCGCACCCTTTGACACGGTGATGACGCCAAGCTGGCCAACGGCACTCGCAACGCCTGTCAACTGCGAGTGCCTATATCGCGGAGGTTTGCAGCAATTAGCGGTGATGAGGATGTTGGCAGGAGATCAGGTTGATGCACTTGGCGACGAGGGTTCCCGTGCTGGAGAACACTGGCTTTGCCGTTGTCTCCGCAATTTTGCCAATCGCGCCTGCTGCCTGAAGCGCGTTGCAAAGAATGACCGTCGCTTCGCTTCTCGAACTATCCAACGAGATCGCGCATTGAGCTATTCTCTCGGGCGACAGGCCGGCGATCTCGTCATCCGAAGCAAGGTCGAGAAAGCCCGCCTTGGCGATCGAGATTCCGGCCTCCGCGAAACCTCTGACAACAGTCTCAGTCAAGGCGTGATCATACGGCGTCAGCAATGAGATGGTCTCGATGCGCGCTGTTTGAAGCGCATCGATGATAGCTCGCTTTACCGTGACAGCAGGGGTCTCTGGGCGTCCCGCGGTCAACGCCTCCACGATCGACGCTTCGTTCAGAAGGAAACCTCCTGAAGAACATCCGTATCCGATGGCGCTGAGATGCGCGCCTGGAAGAAGAAGCGATGCGGCGCTTCGAATGGCTGCAAGCGCCTCAGCTTCAGACAGTTCAAAATAAGGCGAGACCCGGGACACATGGAAAGAGAAACCATCCGGGAAATAGCGGGGGAGTTCTGTTTCGATCCCCCGATCGGTGGCCAGAACGACAAAGCCCATGCGAGCCGGAGTTTTTTCGAAGTCCGCGGCGTTCGCAGGTAGCCTTACAATATCGCCGCGCACTTCCGTCAAGCTAATCACGACTGATGTTCCATATAAGCGGGAAGTTGCCGTTCACGCACATCTGTAATGTAGGCGTCAGCCCAGGAGAAGTCAGGATTGTCGGCCGCCAAATAGCACATGCTGTTGTCGTCGACATAGGGACGCTCGGCCGACCGCAGGTTCATATTCAGCGTCACGCGCGAGCCTCTTGTGATCGGGCCGACACGGTGCATCAGCCGCATGAGCTGCCCGAAGACGCTATAACCGAGCCGATGGGTCACGCTGCTCACGCTGCCTACTGGAATGATTTGTCCCTGCTCCTGGAGCGCGAGGCCGACTTCGGCGGCCCCTTTGTAGAGCTGGAGTTCGCCGCCTTCGAGATCTTCCATTGCCAGCGGAACGAGCTCCGTGGCAGGTACGCCGTCGGCGTGCCATCGGATCGCTCCATCCGGAGAGCTTTCGGTCCCCGAGAAAGTAATGATGCTGGCTATGACTGACAGTGGATATGGTTCGATTTTTGTCTGTGCCAGCCTGCTGAGCCGTTCGAGCCGGAGCGGGGAACGAGCGATCTCGTTTATCTCAGGAATCAACACATGCGCCGAACGGATGTATCTCAGGTTAAGCTGCCGTTTCGCCGCATATTGTTCTTTCAGCTCGAGGGCCTTTTCAAGAATGAGATCAAGGAGGCCCTGATCGTAGCCGTGCTTGAGCTGCACGACGCCAAGGTTTGAGATCTGGGTATAGCTCGGCGAACCAATGATCTCGTCACGGTCCAGTTTCACAAGGATATCGTCGCGGCCGGTCATCTGTGTCCCCTAAATGGCGTGCTCAAAAGCCTGCGGATGAATTGGAAAAATCGAGGCGAAATCGATGTCACGAGGTTGCCGCGCCGGAACCGAGACAAACAGGTCGGCGAACAAAAACCCCGTCTCTTCACGATCGGCAGTCGCCCACCCGCGGCGGCGCACTCGGTCGATCGTGTGTATTTTCTCCTCCGCGGATATAAATCGACGCTGTCGCAAGCTGACAGCCTGGACATGGTCGGTTCGGTAGCCAAAGCGGGAAAGCATGTCGGAGATCGGCGTGTAGTCGAACATCCGAAGAACGAAACAGGCAATCCATGGGAGCGGTGTTCTCATCGACTGCAGCAAATGCAGAAAGGTCTTTTGGCCGACATACCCAACGCAACCGGTCGATATGATGAGATCGATTGAACCGATCGACGGAACTGCGGTTGAACTGTCCAGCACCTCGTAGTCGCGGTTGATGCCATGGTCCAGCAGGCCGGCTCGAAGCCCATACTCGACGGCTCGTGAAGCTCGATCGAGCCCGATGACCTCTATACCGTCTCGACGTGATTGCTTCTGAAAGAACGCGTGGTCCGCGACAAGCGATTGCTCCCGGGAAAGATCCGGGTGGCGGTCGGCGCGGTAGAAATCGTATAGTTCTTCAAGCGACAGCCGATATTTCAGCAGCGCGGCGAGCACACCGTAGGAGCAGCCGATATCGACAATTCGGCGTGTCTGCCCATCGAGTTTCAGGCGGCTGCGTTCATCCAGCAACGATAGAAAAAACGGGGCTGCTTCACCGGGTATTCCGTAGGAAGCCTCGCGCATGCGCTCGTAATACGCGATCGGCAAATCCCGGTCGTAGACATCGTCAAAATCGGCTTTCTCGCTGTTTTCGGCTGCATAGGCATATTCGCGGTTACGGAGAGCCATCGCTTTCTTCCTTCCCGATCTCGTCAATAACTTAATGAACGATCAAGCTTGAACGCCTGCAATTGGGAGAAGCATATTGAAATCGCCTTGGAAGTCTTGGTTGCATTTCTCAACATGATGTTGAGCTGATTTCATGCTTGCCATGATGGCGGTTTATCCGAATTTTGCGGACGAAATCTCGGGCTGGGAATTACGCCTGGGAGAGAAGGACCCCTGCAAGAGCGAGGAAACCGCCGACAATCTGGAAAGGCGCCAATGGCTCGCCGAGCAGCAGCGATGCGGCGACCAACGTCGTGATCGGAACGACATTCAGGAAAGCGCTCGTTCGCGCGGAGCCGAGGTATCGAACGCCCTGCATCCAGAAAAATGGCGCGAATATCGAAGCGGGAATGCCAACATACAGAATGATCAAGGCACCGTTCGGGCTTATCGCCACCGGTCCCGACAGCAGAAAGCCAGGCAGCAGCAAAACAACGGCAAAGCCAATCTGGGCGTAAAGTGAATGCCAGCGCGAAATGCCTGGCGCGATCCTGCCGACGAGGACACTGTACAGGGCATAGGAGAGGCACGACACCAGGATTAGGAAATCACCGAAATTGACATGGTTTCGAAACAGGCTGGTCATCTCACCTTGGGAGACAAGGACAACGACACCAATGAAGGCAATGATGCAGCCAAGAATTACCTTTGGAGACTGTCTCTTTCGAAAGGCGATCGCCTCGATCATAATCGAAAAAATAGGAATGCTGGCGTTCAGCAGGCCGATATTTGTCGCGGAGGTATAGGGCGCGGCGAAATAGGCAAGCGACTGGTAGGTCACCATGCCAAGGAAAGACAGAACAAGCAGCGTCAGCCAATGCGGAAAAACATCTTTGCGAGCCGCGATAAATGACGGCAGCACGAGCGGACTGAGGATCACAAAGGCGATCAGCCACCGCAAAAAGGCGATCTGGGCCGGTTCAACGACGTTCACCGAAAGCTTGGCTGCGATGGGGCTGCCGGTCCAGATCAATATGGCCAGCGTCGGATAGGCGAGATACCAGTTCTTCATTGGGTTCTATCCGAGCGCCGCAATCTTGATGGCCAGAGTGCCGGCGAACTGGCCGGTGCGGATTGTTTGCGATGCGACGTGGAAAGGCTTGGATAGAGCACACGGGTCACTGGGAGGACAATTCATGTTCTCTTGAGCTGCTCGATGCCATGCCCCGGGTGGCCAAAGCTCAACCAGGTACCCGCCGCTTCACCGTCCTCGGCTGGGACGAGAGGGTATCGAAGCATGTCCAGGCTGCTTCGCGGCGAACACCAGGCGGCCGCCAAATGCTCACCTATGATGTCCCCAGCGCCGATATAGATGGTCGCGGCAGATGTTCGCCAGTCGAATTCAAAATGCATATTCCTGGCGACGATTTCTTTCGTAAGGGGATCGAACTCCTTGACGTCGGACCGGTATTCAGCCCGATACAGGCCGGCAATCCCGTCTCGCGGACCATCAACCGACAAACCGGCGCCAAGGCGACCCTTCAACGTCGGATGATACCACCTGGCCGGCAACCGGCCGAACTGGCCGCTGTCATAGACGACCATGCCCGGATAGTTCTCGCCATCCGGATCGGCGTCGAACGCGGATCGAGCCGCGAAAAAACTCGAACCGACGGCAAAACCCACGCCATGGAATGCCTGCGTTTCTCCAGCGGCCGTTCGAAGGTCCCAATTGATGCGCCAAGCCTCGCCATCCCTGGAGAAGGTGACGAGGCCACGGTATTCCTCTCCAGAGGCTGGTCTGACACCTCTTGCCTCGTACCGGCAGCTCGCCTCTGCTGGAAATTGTTGATTGTCACGCATGTTCGCCCCCCAATGTATCGCGCCGTGTATCAATTTTGTCGTCGCGCCATTTTTCCAGAAGGTCCGCGGAATCGACGACAAGGCCGAGATTGAGAGAGATGATGGCGAGGGCGGCATTCTCCAACTCGTCATTGGTGCCTCTGACCAGGTCGTTCAGAACCAGCACCCGGTAGTTATGATTGCTCGCATCGAAAGCCGCGTTCAACACACAGCAATCGGTGAACCCGCCATTGAGGACGACGATCTCACGGCGGAGGTTGCGCAAGAGGAAATCGAGATCTGTCGGATAGAAAATCGAAAGTCGCTTCTTCGTGCTCACCACCAGATCACTTGGATCGACAGAGGTAACGAACTCAACCCATTCCGATCCCTCTACGGCATGATCAATGCTTCGCTCGGTGACGCCGGCGTAGAACGGCCATGTCCGGCGCCAGGCAGCGCTGATCCCGTTGACGTCATCGATGCCGTTTTTCCGCAAGGTCGTGCGGACGTGGATAACCGGGATATTCAAGGCCCGCGCATCCGAATGGAAGCGATCAATTGGTTCGATGATTTCAAGTGCTCTCGGTGCAGGAGACGGACATTCGCCGGACGGATCGAGATGGCTGCGATGCATGTCAATCGAAATGACGGCGGTGCGATCCGGGGCAAAGTAATCGGCGAATTCCGGCCCGATAATCCTCGGCTTTCCGTAGACGTGAGCTTTCATCAGGACAGCCTATGATAAGAATATGTTACATGAGGATGCTACTTTAAGTTATCGGAACCTACTCGATAATTTCTCGGCCGATTTCCAACGATCGCATCTTCATTCGGAAGCCGATCCGTGCAAAGAAAATAAGTCTCAACCATATCTTGAATCGGATTCAACATGGCAGAGGTCGTTGCGAAGCGCATTCTCCCATCTCTAAGCGCATTGCGGGCTTTCGAGGCTGCGGCGAGATACCGGAATTTCACGTCCGCAGCCCAGGAATTGAATGTTACGACATCCGCCATCAGCCACCAGATCCGGTCACTTGAGGGATGGCTGAATACCCAACTGTTTGTGCGCGATGCACGTCCGCTGAGATTGACGGAAGCCGGCACTCTCTATTTCTACGATGTGACAGGCGCCTTCGAAAGGGTTTCCATCGCAACACGGCGGTTGACCGGAGGAACCGCCCGAGCCACGCTGGCGGTTTCGACCATGCATTCATTCGCGACAAATTGGCTCGTGCCTCGGTTGGCGCGATTCCGCGAGAGGTACGAGTGGCTAGACGTCAGAGTGTCCACCGACGGCCGTTTCGTCGATCTGCGGAAAGAAGATTTCGATTTTGCCATTCGTTACGGTGCCGGTCATTGGCCCGGCACGAACTCCGTTGTTTTGTTTGACGATAAGCGACTGCCGGTGTGCAGTCCAGCGCTGCTCAAAAGGGGACTGGACGGTTTCAGGCTTGAAGAGCAAACCCTTATCCATGATCGATCGAAGCCAGGGTGGGCCGACTGGTTCGCAAATCAAGACCTGGCGCAGTCTGCCGAGCCAAAAAGAGCGCTTTACTTCGACCACACCTACCTTGCAATTCAGGCGGCAATCAACGGAGACGGGGTAGCGATCGTCAGTCGCCCCTTGGTGGCCGACGCAATTGCTGCTGGTCTCCTCGTCGCGCCTTGTGCTGGGTTCCTTTGCGGTGACGGCGCGTACTTTCTCGTCACCGCGACGACGTCTGAAGATGAAGAAAAAGTTCGCGTCTTTCGCGAGTGGCTATTGTCTGAGCGCGTCGCGTCATTGACGGGAGTCACGGGAATTTCTGCAAGTGCCTTTGCATAAGGCAATCAGCGAACACTCTTGCGATACCGGAACGAGCCGAACACGGAGGGCTCTGCCTTCCCGTTCACACTTGGAACGGCTGGACAGGATCATAGCCAAGTTCGAGCACCAGCACTAAAGGTTCCGCTCCATAAGGCGTGGCAACAAGGCTTTAAGCAAGAAGCCAAGGTGCGTCCCGGTTTAGACTGGGGGTGGTTTTTGCGGCTCCCAAGCCTGCGAAGAGTCCCAGATTGCTCCTGGTAAACGGCCCGACGGCAGCCAGCCTCGCTACGCCGCAGACTTCTTTGCATAAAGTGAGTTTCAGCGGCTTAAGAAAGCAACATCCGGCGAACAGTGAACAGTTGGCGCAGAGTGGGCGAGGCAGATTTCTGGTTAGCCCGATTTCTGGGTTTCGGTATTGCAAGAAAGGCGGATTTCGTTATGATTCCGCGAATCAGAATCCAATTCCGGTCGATGACCGATGCAGGTTAATTGTCATGGCTGAGACTGCCGCTCGCGCGAAGAAGAAGAGCTTCATCGAAGACAGCGACAAGGGCGGTTCGCTCAACTTCAAGGTCACCCCGGAATTCAAGAAGGAGTTCAAAGGCTACGCCGTGAGCCAAGGCATCACCATGGTCGAGCTTCTGAAGGAAGGGTTTGCTCTTTCGAAGAAACGGCGCGGCCAGTGACGTATCCCTACATGTCCAAGCATGGCGCAGAGACCAGAGCGCGCAGCGCAGCCGAGACGTTGTTATGACCCTTGACCTCTTCAGCGCTGCAGCTCCAGACCCAAACCATTGGTTCGCTCGGCTCGATGACGAAAACGTTGCCCACGGGATTGACGGGCTGATTCTTGCCGATGGCTATGATCCGACCGGTCGTCCGCCCGAGGAGGTCGCGACCATGGAGAAGGCGCGCTCCTACAAGGCTCACTCTGTTTTCTTCGAAGCCGGCTACAATGGACGCGCGCCGCTTCCGCAAGCGTTCATTTTCGTTTCGAAAGACGGAACTGACGACGACGAATTTGCGGATTTGCACAAGCGCCTTTGGAGCTGGGGCGGCGTCCCGTTGCTTTATCGGCGGACACCCGGCCAGATTCAGTTGTTTCGTTGCGTTCACGATCCGGATTTCATCTCTCCGTCCGGTGAGCAGATTTGCAAGCCATTCCGGTTTCTCGACATAGCATCCCGTATCGCCACGACGGAAGCATGGTGGGACGCCGAACGCATTCGTAACGGTACGCTCTGGGATGACCCCGATGCTTGCCGCCTTATGCTTTCCGCACAAAAGGCCGCTCACCGAAAGTTGGTCGAGGTTGTCCGCGATCTGAACGACGAGCTCACAAGCAAGCGTCTGCTGACGGCAGGCTTGCGGCGCAGGCTGCTAATCCTGTCACTGCTCATAGCTTACCTTGAAGAACGAGGGGTCTTGGGAGCCGATTTCTTTGAACGCTTCGCTCCGGGCGCGAGCCGGTTTTTCGAAGTTTTGCGGAACGGGGCCGCGCTCGTCGAAATGCTGAAGGCGCTAGAGGAGCGGTTCAACGGGCACGTTTTTGCCCTTAAGGCGGACGAGGCTGCCTCTCTGAAGGCAAGCAAGCAGTTGGAACGGTTTGCCGCTCTTGTTGAAGGACATGAGGATGCCGGCGGCCAACTCAGCTTCTGGCGCCTCTATTCGTTCAAAGACCTACCGGTGGAGTTGATCAGCCACATCTACCAACTGTTCGTGACCGATGCCGACAGTTCAGTCTATACGCCACCACCATTGGTGCGCCTCATGCTCGACGAGGCCATGAGCTGGGACCGTATTGACCGCCTGATGGCAAACGGCGAGGTCGTACTTGATCCGGCCTGCGGTTCGGGCGTTTTCCTGGTGGAGGCCTACAAGCGGTTGGTTCTTCATTGGCGCAGCCGGAACGGCTGGAAAAAGCCAGGCGTTGACGAACTTCGTACCCTTCTGGACCGCGTTCACGGAATTGACATTGAGGCTGGCGCGGTCGAACTCGCCGCCTTCAGCCTATGCCTGGCTCTTTGCGACGCACTCGAACCCGAAGAGATCCGCGCGAGCGTAAGGCTTTTTCCAAAACTCGCCGACAGCTCTCTTCATAAGCGGTGCTTTTTTGAAGCGAAGGAGGACGCGCTTATAAAGGCTCCAATTGGTGTGCTGGTTGGAAATCCCCCGTTCGAATCCGCCTTAACCACTCCGGCATCCAAGCGCGCCTACGCGTCATATGTGAAGCAACATGGAAAGCTGGCCGATCAGCAAGTCGCCTATCTCTTCTTACACGAAGCGATGGGGATGATCGCTCCAGGGGGCATCCTCAGCATGGTTCAACCCTCCGGCTTTCTCTACAATCAGCACGCTGGTGATTTTCGCGAGAACTTTTTCAAGAGCTGGAATGTCAGGGAGATTCTTGATTTCGTCTCTGTCCGCGGCCTTTTCAAGAAGGGCGAGGCAGATCCCAAGGTCGTTATCATTGTAGCGTCGTCAGAGCCGGCAAACCCAACGTTGAAGCTCCTTCACGCCGTCTTTCGGCGAAACGGCCGAGCAAATGCGGAGCAGGGTTTTGAGATCGATTATTATGATCTTCACCGCGTGCCCCGCGCGGCCCTTTCGGGCAACAGTGATATTTGGCGGGCAAACCTTCTCGGCGGCGAACGACTTCTCACCTTCCTCCAGCGGCTGCGCAAATACAGAACCCTAGGCACATATGCGACCGAGCGAGGCTGGAATAGCGGAGAAGGATACATTGCTGGACAGAAAGGCATTTCCAGGCCAGCAGATCACATCATCGGGCAGCGTCTGCTCCCAACGAAGGCCCTTTCCGCAAAAGGCCTCGATGCATCAGCACTGTCTGAGGTGCCGGCTGCACCGATCAAGGATCCCAAATCAGAGGCACGCTTTCGTCCTCCGATGCTGCTCGTGAAGGAACACCAAGATCTTTACAACGCGATGTGGGAGGATAGCTATCTCACCTATAAGCACGAAATCGTTGGTTTTGCTGCGCCAAAGACGGACCTGGAGCTTTTGCGCCAGGTGCACGCGTGGATCGCGGCCAATACCCCTGCCCTTCAAGCTTATGTGGCCGGCACGAGTATTCGGCTCTTCACACAACGAGCAACCTCGATAGCAAGCGCCGACATTATGGCCCTTCCCTACCCGGAGGACGGTGCTCTCGACCTGAGTGCCAACGAACAGATACTGATCGAGGACGTCGTGCGCTATGGACGCGATTTCGTCCGCAAGGGGAGCGATTCCGACGTTATGAAGCTCGATGGCGGCCAGGGGCTGTCCGCGTTCGCCGAGAGCTTCACCTCACAGATAAACACTGTCTATCCAAACAAGCCGTTGGTGGCGCTTGGTAGGCAGCGGTGGCCCGGGATCATCTGCCAGCCGTTCGCATTCGGAGACGGCAAGGTCGACTGGAGCGACGCAGGTGAATTGCGGGGCAGGCTTGATAGCCTCCTTCGTGAACAGCGCGGTTCAAGTCTCACCGTTACCCGGATCGCCCGGATTTATGACCGCAACTTCGTGTTTCTGCTCAAACCCGATCGACTGCGCTTTTGGCTCCGCTCGACCGCGCTGCGCGATGCCGATGATGTGCTCGCCGATCTTCGTGCGCAGGGGTTTTAAGTTTTGCTGGCGGATCAAGACGAACCCAAAATCCAAACAGGCGGTCTCGACCAGAACCTCCATCTTCCCGCCGCCTGGCGCCTCGCTCTCCTGGACTTCATCGCAGACGAGTTGCCGAAATGGCGGGATGATCCAAAACGTCCATCGGAGACCGCCGAGACATCGCTGACATCACGCCTTTGTGCGCATATGAACAGCGCGACCAGAAAATCCGGAGGATGGGATTTCCTTCAGTTCCGTGTGGAGGAGCCGGACGAGATCGCCGGCGGTCGTAAAGTCGATCTGGTTGCGGCCCCCAGCGCAGCGACAATCTGGATCGAAGGTCGCGAATACACGCAGTATTCGCCTTTGATCCCTATAGAATGCAAGCGCCTGCCTACACCCACCAGCGTATCTCGCGATGAGCGGGAGTATCTCTACAGCGCACTTTCTTCAACCGGAGGTGTCCAGCGCTTCAAGGCCGGCCATCACGGCGCTTCGCACTCGATCGGTGCGATGATCGGGTATATTCAGTCTCGCGACATCGACTTCTGGGAAAGCAAGCTCGGCGAATGGCTTCAGGATCTGGTGGCAGCACCTGTTGATGGCTGGACCCGTGACGACGGGCTTCGCTTCACGAAGCGCAATTCGGCTGCGGGAATGGCGTTGCTGGAGTCTACCCATCAGCGACAAGGTGGTCTTCCGGAGATACAACTCCATCACCTCTGGATCGACATGGCTGATCTGGGTGTGTGAATGACGCCGAACCGCCCCTCCAAAAAGCACCATTTCGTACCGCAGGCCCAACTCCGCCATTTCGCGGCTGACGACGAACAAAACTATATCTTCGTCTTTGCGAAGGACGCGGGCCATTCGTTCCGGGCCTCCATCCTCAATGCGGGTTCTGAGAACGATTTTAACACGGTCAGCCTCGGTGACGCTAAGTGGAACTTCGAAGATCTGTTTCAGGAGGTCGATACCAATTCGGCCCGCCTTATTGGCGAAATCGTTACACGCCTCTCTCTGGCATGGCTAACGCCCGTCGACCACCTGGCGCTCATCGATCTCTTTGCCACACAGCTTTTGCGAACCCATTTCAGTCGAACCACACCCAAGCGTATAGCCGAAGGAATGCGCGAGGTGATACGACAGGTAGGCTACGATCCGGATCAGGATCCGGACATGGCGATGCCATCTGACGCGGTCCTTAGACTTGGTGCCGTCAAGGCGTTTCTGGATCGCGGCCAGCATGTCGTCGCGCTGGGGCGGCTGGTCCCGGCGCTGTATATGGCGGCAGGCGACCATCGGTTCCTCATTTCCGATCATCCGGTCTCTGTTACAAACGCCTTCCCCTACGGTGGCCTTGGACTGACGTCGCAGGGGATCCTGGTGACATTGCCGATCGCCCCACAGCTTGCGATCACGCTGCATTGTCCGACTATCGTTCACCGCTATGAACTCGCGGAAAGAGCTGACATTGACGACGAGCGCAAGATGCGCATGCTTCGTTACCGCGATGGCCTCAGGTCAGGCGAGCCTATCGCGGTTGACGACGACGCGGTCCGAACCGTGAATTTTCACCAGATCGCTCGATCCGCTCGTTTTCTCTACGCGGCCAAGGACGATTTTGAATTCGCACGCGAGATTGTTCGCGACCATCCTGATTTCAAAAAGGTTGAAAGCCACGTCCAACTTGGCAAGTTGGGGCATGCCCCGCCACCGCGATCCGACATGCCAACCGGCACCCACCTTGTCGTTTTTGGTGTAGCGGATCATTGCATGCTCGCCATCGAAGAAATTGATGACGCTGGTGAAGGGCTAACGGCGCGGACTAGCCAAGGCGAGTTGCTTGCCATGGTCGCGGCTGATCCGGGGATGCTGCGGGTCGAACTTTTTACAGATGGTCACTTCCGGCGCTCCATGGGTGAAGCGATGATCGAGCGTATTGGTGGGCCAAAGGGCGGTTGGTTTCGTGTCGTCCATCGCGATCCAAGCCTGAGAGCTCTAACCGCTCATATTGATGCCGAACGAAAGAGATAGATGCTTCAGTGGAGTCGAGCAAACCAACTGGAAACCCGCGATCCCAACGTTTCTGGATGTTCACAGAGGAATTCAAAAAATGGATATTCCCCATGTCTCTCGTCAGCCACCTGAGATCGGCAGCCGGGTGAAAATCTACTTCGATCGAAAATCCGGGGATCTCATTCTTGAGACACCTGGGGGCAAGCGCAGCAGGGATTTCCTGGGGGTTTGCGTCAGCGACGCGGTTTTCGACACCGAGACCACCGTGAGGGGCAGCACCCGCTGTATCGTGACAGGAACTTTTCTTGCTGTTCCGGGCACACGCGAGAGCCGCGAGATCGAGTCTGAAATTCGCGCGGAGGGGAGATCCCATCTGGAGTTTTATTGGTGGCGAGACAAGGTGTGGCCCCTTCGCAGAGCACGACTGGCTTTCATCGCGAAACCTCACGGCGGCTTTCCCACATCAATGGTCGTTGAAGGCGAAGCTTAACTGGAGTTCGCTCGGTACTCGCCCGTCGCAAGGTTCTTCCAACGGGTTTTAGACGACCTCAACACCGAAACGGAAGGCATAATTTTCGCCTTAGTTAGACATCAATCCCCCAAACGTGGGTCCCTGGCGCCGGGAGGTTGTTGCAAAGCATGTGGTCTCAGCCGCCAGCGAACCAAGGTTCCTTTTGGAGTGCCTTCCGCAGGTTTGTCTTCACAAAATCTGGCGCGCGCCAAACATATGTCGCCGCCATGCTCTTGCCCTCGGACGACAACGATTGCAGGTGAGCAATGGCGTCCGGGATTGAAAAGTCCGTCCCTGTCTCGGCTTTGAAATTGTTAGGTAGACCTGTCCAGACCACCACGTCGAATCCATTCTGGGCGGCCCAGGGACCGATTGCATCTGGAACTTCTGGATCGCAGGCCCGACTGCCGTCAGCAAAATAGAAGCCCATCCGCCGCATGATCGTGCCTTCCCGGCAGCGCAAATCGGCTATGGCGTCATCCGCGTCTTTTCGGGTGCTGACAGAGTAACTAGTTTCACACGGCTCTCCATGGGTGTTGTCGATCACAAGCGTGAGGGCGCCCTTTCGGCTTTCTGAGATGCGAGAAAACTCCAGCTTCAACACCGGACCGCCCCGTAGCCATCCATTATGGTGCATATCAAACTCGGGACGTTGGTCCCAGATGAGCGAGCCCCAACCCAGTATAGCAATCCTCAGTGCTGGCTTTTTTTTCATCCGCGTCCCTTTTCGCTCGAGGTTCTATACGCGACAGTGCAGCAAGAAATTCGTTTTGTCTTACAATTCCTGGAATTGAACGACCTGCGATAGATCGCTTGAACGAAGCCTTCTGCATCCCGTTCCGGCAGAATCGCGAACCCGCACCGCCGGCAGCATGCGATGCTAGCGGAATTGCCGGGCTCTACGTGGCCTTCCAGAACCAGATAGGCTTATCCGTATCTGATTCCGCTGCTCTTGCGCGACCCGCGTTATGCCAGCACAGGCAACAAACATCCCGGCAAGCTCCTCAGTCGCATGCACAGACCTTGCGTAACGCGCCAGCAACTCGGATCATACCCCTGCCGAGCAAAGGCACATTGGCCGAATTGGGAGAGATCACGTTCAGCTTTCGAATCGCTCCAGCATCCTCTTCAGTTGTGCATTTTGCAGCTGAAGCTTGCGCGCCAGTTGGTCCCGCAGCAGCCTGATCTCTTCATCAAGGCGGATCGCATCGTTAGAAACGGCGGAATCGGCTGGAGCAGGTAGCGGAACGGCTTCAATCGTTTCCGCTGTCCTGCCCCGCGTACTACGCTTTCGCGTTGCACCTTCGCCAGCCTGGGAGGGTTTCGGTGCGTCGTGTGCGGCCGTACCGGCGTCATCGAATAAGGCGGGATCAGCCGCCTCCACGGGCCTGGCGCCTTCGATATCTGCCGTGCGCTGATCACCGCTTGCCGATTCTTCGGAATGATCCGTGTCCGCTGACACCGCCTCCGATTGATCATGACGGGCTGGCTTTTCGTCAACCTTGAGATCGGCGTAAAGGCCGTTGTCGGCAGCCGCTTCAGTCGGTTTGGCGATGGCCAATACGTCCGGCTTCACGTCATTGGTCGGGCCGTGTTCTTGCCGCTGCTGACGTCGTGGTGACACCAGCCGAGCAAGAAGTTTCCATGGAGACGCCATTTTATTCGACCTCGTATTTAACCCGCATGCAGGCTGCGATCAAAAGCGTTGGCGGCAGGACCGGCCGCCGCCAAGATGTTCGTCTCGATAAGCATGGTAATGCGGCCAGCGCTTGACCGGCGGCTGTCGATCAACCGAGGTTGAGCCGCTTTCGCAGATCGGCATTTTCAGCACGCAGCTTCTCGGCCAGCAGCTTGCGTAGTCTTTGGTTTTCCTCTTCCAGCTGCAGAAGATCCGCAAACTCGTCAACCGCCGCCACCGACGGAGCGGTCGCTGCCTGCACGGCCTTTGGGGCACGTTTGACTGGCGCACGTTTGGCGCTTGTCGCACCTTCGTCGGACTTTGCCTTGCGTCCTCTCTTCGGCTTGACCGCTGCGGCATTCGAAGCCGCTGCCGGTTGCGCCGAAACTGCGGCTGAGGCCGTTTCAGCGGCCGCCTTTTTGGCGCGAGGCTTGCGCTCCTTCTTCGGTACGTCAGGCGCCGCTACGGCCGGCGTGTCAGCATCAGTCATCGTCTGGTTTTCGTCAGCCATCTTGGTCTCCTGTAAAGCCGATGCAGTTGTCTCCTGCTCAATCGGCAGTGTCAACAACGCCCCCGCCTGCTCATCTCCAGGTAAAGACATCTCGCTGCCGGATTTGCTATCCTGAGCGCCCACCGACAGAAATGGCATTGCCTCGTCCTGCAGATCCTGCGCCACGGACTTGAGATCCGTGTCTCCCCAGATCGAGTTCGGATTGGAATTGAGTTTTCGCCGACCAGATCTGTATTCGACGGCAAAGCTGCGCTGGACTTTTTTCACTTTGAGAGGCCTTGGTGTCTGCGGTGATGTTCCGGCGACGTTTTCGGCATCGCAACTAGCCGTGCAAATAACAACTACCGCGCTGGCGGTCCAGCCCCTAGCGATACCCGGCTCCCGTACACGAGCCAAATTGCCCCTGGTTGTGCCTAAGGTTCGCCCGAGGCGATCGAGCGTGGGCCAGATATCAATCCCCGGAACTGACCACCCAAGATCATATGCTGGCTGATACGGTGGGACGACTGGTCGGCGAAGTCACGCAAGCGCCGGCTCTTCTGGAGGCTGAACCTCGGCTCCAGGGTTTCGCCTTCCAGCCCCCCTTCAATATGAAAAGGGTATAGCTGACACAGTGGCTAAGGTCGTGGTATGCAGGGTGGAGTTTGCCGTAGGCCTTGGCATCATCCTCGCTCACAGTGATCTCTCGGTTTTCCTTCACCGCTTCGCCCCGTTCGTCATCCCGTCGATGCGCGGAAGGCGGTCTGTATCAGCAACCCGACCGTCAGCCATCCTAATCTGTCCCCTGGTCAACGACCGCTGGTTCGGAAACACCGCCGGCAGCGATGCCGTCGCGACATACTCCGGGCCGTTGAAAACGACGGTGCCCCGTGCATTCTCGAAGTCGAGGTCGAAAAACAGGAGATGATGAGCCTTGGTCTCGGTCTGACGGAATGCCGGCCCCGACCCGGTTCCGGTTGCTTTCACCTGGACGGTCCTGCCGTCCGGAGCGTAGCCATCGATTCCCGCGGTTGACCTGGCGTCGACTAGACGCAGCCCGAAAAGCTCGACGGCGATGGCTTCGCCCAGATCTCCGACCAGATTACCGTCCAGAGTGAACTTGAGGCCGACCGACCGGTAATGATCGCGCAGCTTGTTTCGTGCAGCGACGAGGTCGGCGATCGCCGGCGGCAGGTCGAATTCCAGCATGTCAGGAGACACCCATCTTGTTCCACTCCGGCTGGATCATCTCGATCAGCCCAGCCTCTAAGCCGGCTGCCGTGTTAATCGGCAGGCCGTTCCACTCAAGGGCAGGCGGCACAGCAATGTAGATCTCTACGATCGTTCCTGCCGCAGCGTGCTTAGCGATAATGCCATTGATGCGCTTGCTGGTCCGCTGCGTGCTGCCTGGCTTCGAGTAGCTATACATGCGCCGGTGGAAGCCCATTTTCGTCAGACCCACGTACTTGATCACGCCGTCGATGACGAAGACATAGACGCCTGGATCCTTCGGCGCTGGCGCGGACAGTCCAATACCGGCCTCGGCCACCAGCCAAGTACCGAGCAGCGTGAAGCCGGCGTCGACGAGTACCTCGATCGCCGTTTCCTCACGGACCTCCGGAACCGGCTGAGCTGCCGGCACGACGACGATGCCGCGCTGCAGGCCCTGCTCGATGCCCGCGTCGACGGCCACTTTCCTGACGTGCTGATAACGGATATCAAGGAACCGGGCGACGTCGGCGCGGAGGTGCCCCTCAAGCAGCAGGGCACGGATTTTGTCGGCTGTGGTGTCCAGACCAGCGACCACTTCGGACATCGCTCTCATGATCGTCTCGTCTCGCGCTTTATGAAGTCACCAATGTCGCCAGGCGAAAGCGTCTTGTCGCGAAGTCCCTGGGCGATCGCGCCCATGACCCGGCGGAACTCAACACGCTCCGCTTCCGTCCAGGATTTCATGTCCTCACGCATTTCCTCGAGTTCGGCCTGGCGCTCGACCTCGAGCGCGGCGATCTCTTCATTATAATGGCAATCGATCTCGGCGAGTTCGGCTCTACGTCGCGCTGGTGCCTCGGCACGTTCCTGATAGGCCTCGGCCATCACCCGCTTCATGAAGGCTTCATGGGCTTCCAACAGCTTCGGCCAAGGCACCCGTCCGTCGCTGGGCCGCATCCGCTCGACTTCGCTGAGGACTTCCGCTTCGACCGCCCGCAGATTGGCTTCCGCCTCTTCCAGCTCGAGCCGGTTCCGCTCCCTCTTCCGCGACAGATCGTCGAGCTTCTCACGGATACGGCCGGTATTGGTCCGAACTGGATAGCTGTCGACGCCCTGGCCCGGGTAAAACTTGCGGGCGAAGGCCTCAGGGTCTCGAGCGAACTCTTCCCACCGCGCTTGATCCTGGACCGTGTTGAATTCAAGGGATTCAATCCACCCCCTCGCACTCAACACCTTGTCCTGAGCACTGCGGACGCGAGCGGCAAGTCTTTTCGGCAGATCAGGACGTGTAGACAACGCTCAGTCTTTATCGCTTTCGAGTGGAATTTGAGGCAGCTTAAATACGCATTCGATGATTTCATATGGGAAACAATATGCAGACCGTTTTCGCCGCAACAACAGCCATCGCTATTCTGTCCACGGTGCCGTCCATGGCCCAGGAAAAAATCCTGAAATGCGAGCGCTGGCACAACAGCAGGATGGTTGACGGACTGGTTGCCACGATGACCGGCGAGGCGGTGGCGATCCAGACAGAAAAGCTAGTCACCGGCGAGCCGGATTCGCCTCACACTTTCACCGACGAGAGCGTGCTCTACCACAGCCGCACGCCGGCGGACGGTGTCACCCAGGGACTATGGGTCTCGACTGTCGTCATCCAGAACAGGATCACGTCCATCGCTACCGGGAAGGAAATGGAGTTCTCACCCACTGTCTACTATATCGACTGGTCCAACGCTGCAGCCGGGTACACCTACCTGGCGCACGATTCAAAGACGGCCGCGATCGATTTCGATCAGTGCAAGCGGATGGACTAAGCTTCCGCCGCACTTGCAGCCACGTTCTCCCGTCTCCCGCGCACGATGCCCTCCATCAGCCTCGGCTGCGGCGTGGTGCCACCCGCTTCTCGATGAACGGCTACCCGCCAGATACTCCGATTAGGTCTCTGTATCCTCAGGCACCATCGCCTTCTGAAATGACGCCTCAAGTTCATCGTAGGTGGTGGGCCGAGAGAGATTCGAACTGCTTTCTCGAGACAATCCAAATACCACGTAATTTGGTAGCCATGGAGGTCCTTTCCCCCCGCGCCCTCAGTCCGGCGCGTCTGACAGCGGATCGATCTCGCTGCGGTCAATCTCGATGTCGTGTTCATCATCGTCAGGTTCGTCGCCGATTGCGATCGGAATATCGCCTGCGAGCAGCTTCTCCTTGCTGAGCAGACCCGCGTCCTCAAGCGCCTCCATGTCCGGCAGGTCGCGGAGGCGCTCCATCCCGAACTGCTTCAGGAAGGTCTTGGTGGTCACCAGCGTGTAGGGCGCGCCCGGCTGCGGGCTGCGCGGACCGGAGGCAACAAGCTCCTGCGAGCGAAGATGGGAAATCGTATCGCGGCTGACCTCCCTGCCGAAGATTTTCGACAATTCGCCTCGGGTGATAGGTTGGAAATATCCCACTGCCATCAGCACCATCGCCTCGAACTCCGACAGGGCTGCCGCCCCTCCCCGCGTCGGCGCCGAAGAAGCCCGGATCGTCTCGGCGAACCGCGGCCGGGTGCGATGCTGCCAGCCGCCGGCGACCGACACCAGTTCATAGGGCCGGGAACTCAGTTCCTCCCGCAGATCATCGATGAGCAGATCGATGCTGCAGTCCTTGCCAACCACACGAGCCAACGCTTCGCGCGAAACCGGCTCGGCCGAGGCAAAGATCACCGCCTCGACGCGTAGCATCCATTCCCGCCAGCGCAGCTCTGACGGCAGTTCCTCCAGCTCCCGATCAAACAGGACATCGTCGTGGGGAGACCTTTTGGCGTTGCGGCGTGACTGTGTCGTGCTCATATCGGCCGCCTCACAATCCAAATATCCGGAACGAGGGGCGGCCGGAGAGCTCGCGCACCGCCTCAAAACTTTCGAGACGCTCGAACAGCCGGTTCGCCGCCCAGCGCGATAAGCTGCTGCCGGACGCCGAGGCCGGCACGGCGTCCTCGGTCAGTAGTTTCCGGATGACGGGCTCGGCGCCTTTGGTGCGCAACTTCGGTGCAGCTGCCAGCAGCCTTGCGGCGCGGCGGTCGATCTCGGCCGCAGAACGAAGGGCGGCGTCGACGCCATCGGCCAGCGCCAAGCAGATCGCTTTTGGATAGGCCGGCTCGCCCGGTCGAACTCGTCTTCGCCCGCCGATCGTCCGAAAAGCTGGCCCATAGCGTTCGGGCAACAGCAGCGGCACAGATCTTAGCCAGTTCAGCTTCTGCGCCAGTACGGCCTCGGCCAACAAAAGCGCCAGCACTTCGGCATCCGGGCGAACAGCAGAGATCGCCGTAATAAGGTCCGCCACCGCGAAGGGCGCTGCTCGCCCGGACTGATTTGCAGAGTCTACGATATCGGGAATTGAGGCAAGACCGTCGTCCCACCGAAGGTCAAAAAGATCGGCGACCTCTTTGACGAATGAGGTGGTGACCGTTCTGGATCGGCGCGTCAGCAATCGCGTGGCGAAAAACAGCTTTCCGGCAGGGCCGGGATCGTCGCCGGCAGCGGTCAACAGAACCGCGTCGCGGATGGCATTTTCCTCCTCGCTGCGGCCGACCATCCTGGCGGCGACGGCCGCCGATTTGAGGGCGAGGCGATCGCGCCAGCAACCGATCCAGTGCGGATCGGTGCGGATCAGATCGTCAAGTGATTTCAGAGCGATACCGGCGGCGAAGGCGGCGTCCGATTCGCTGACGTCGCGGCCGCGGGGCAGCGTCCAGCGCTGCAGGCGGAGCGAGCAGGCGGGGGCCGTTGGAGCGTAGGGTGCGAGCGAATCCATGCGATGGAGTCTAAATTAGATGCGCGCTTTATGCCAGTATTATCGTGCTAAACCGCACGACATGTCGTAAACATAAAATGTCCGATAATGTTGCATTATCGGACGTATGCTGATAGGTTCCCGAACTATGCAAAATCCCCCGGCCAACACGCCCAAAATCGACGATTCTGCCGACAGCGCCCTCCCCGCCGGCGTCGAGCTCGTGGTGGAAATGGACGCCGCGTCTCGGCCGGCGCGGCTGGAAGCGCTGGTCGAGACCGCAACAGCCTACGCCAACGCCGCCAGTTCGGAAAACACCCGCGACGCCTATGCCAAGGACTGGCGGCATTTTACCACCTGGTGCCGTCGGGAAGGTTTCGAGCCGATGCCGCCGTCGAGCCAGGTGATCGGCCTTTATATCGGCGCCTGTGCGTCAGGCGATCCGAAGCGCAATACCCCTGCCCTCTCGGTCGCGACGATCGAGCGACGCCTCTCCGGGCTCGCCTGGAACTTTACCCAGCGCGGCATACCGATGGACCGGTCCAACCGGCATATTGCCACGGTTCTCGCCGGCATCCGCCGCAAGCACGCCAAGCCGCCGCGGCAGAAGGAGGCGGTGCTCGGCGAAGACATCAAGGCGATGGTCGACACGCTCGGTCATCATCTGCGCGGTCTGCGCGACCGGGCCATCCTGCTCCTGGGCTTTGCTGGCGGCCTGCGGCGGTCCGAGATCGTTGGTCTTGACATCGTCCGGGACGATCACAGCGACGGCCATGGCTGGATCGAGATTTTTCCCAGCCAGGGCGTGCTGGTGACGCTGCGCGGCAAGACCGGCTGGCGCCAGGTCGAGGTCGGCCGCGGCGCCTCCGAACAGACCTGCCCCGTCGTTGCCCTCGAGAGCTGGATCCGTTTTGGCCGCATCGTCAGGGGGCCCCTCTTCCGCCGCATCTTCAAAGACAACAAGACCGTCGACGTCGAGCGGCTTTCCGACAAGCATGTCGCCCGCCTGGTCAAGCAGACTGCGCTCGCCGCCGGCGTCCGTTCCGATCTTCCGGAAGGCGAGCGTGCCCTGCTGTTTGCAGGGCATTCGCTGCGCGCCGGCCTTGCCTCCTCGGCCGAGATCGAGGAACGTTACGTCCAGAAGCAATTGGGCCACGCCTCGGCCGAGATGACCCGCAAATATCAGCGCCGGCGCGACCGCTTCCGCACCAATCTGACAAAAGCGTCAGGGCTTTAGGAGATCCCTCCCCTGCCCCGGTGATGAAACCGTTAGGTCAAAATTGCGGGCTGGATTTTTAGCTTAGCGCTTCAATTGAAATTGGGAAGTAAAAGCCACACTGGGCAGCCGGTAAAATCAAGGCTCGCAGATCGATCGTGCCGATATCATAACGCATTGAAAATAATATCGATGCTTTTTGAAAAGAAAGCAATATCTCCTATTGCTTTCCCTACTGCTTGATCCACATGATGAAGGCATTCACTAGCGATAGTATCAGTATCGATAGTGATAGGTACAGATCGCTTGTACGCATGCCGAGGCAGTTATATGGTACTTAATATAACGGAGGCCCTGATGCCGCAGACCAGCGACAAGATCAGCGAAGCCCGCAAGCATTTCGCCGAGGTGCTCGAACGCGCCAGCCAGGGCGAGGAAATCGTCATCATGCGCGGTAGCCAAGTCTATGCCCGCATCGGACCTGCTGACGGCGGCAAACGCCCGTTCGGTTTGCTTCGTCAGCGTGACCTGCCTGACAATCTGTTCGACGATATCGACTCGGAGCAGGCCGAGATCGATGCCGGCGAATGGAGTGACGATGTCGGCATCTTCCAGGGCAAGCCCGAAGATGGCCGCCAGCCACAATGAAGGTGCTGCTCGACAGCCACGCCGTCTACTGGTGGGCGATCGGGAGCGATCGCCTCTCCGAAACGGCGCGATCGATCATCGAGGACAAGGCCAATACGATCTTTGTGAGCGCCGTGACTTTCTACGAGCTCGACAACAAGATGCGGCTGAGAAAGCTCGATCTCAAGCCACAGGAGTTGCGAGCCGCGGTCACGGCCAGCGGATTGCAGACCCTCGCCATCACCGATCTGCATGCCGAGCTGGCAGCATGCTTCGATTGGGATCACCCCGACCCATGGGATAGACTGCTCGCTGCCCAGACGCGGTGCTGCTGACGTGCCCCCGTTAAATTAGGCCATTTGGAACTGGAGTTTTCCACTTATGATCCCTGATGGGAAGAAGAGGAGAATTCGATGAAGGCCTCGAAGTTTTCGGAAGCGCAAATCGCATTCGTGTTGAAGCAGGCAGAGGATGGCACGCCGATCGGCGAGGTTTGCCGCAAGGCCGGGATTTCCGACGCGACCTTCTACAATTGGCGCAAAAAATATGCGGGGCTGATGCCGTCGGAGATGAAGCGTTTGCGACAGCTCGAAGAAGAGAATGCCAAGCTGAAGCGGATCGTTGCCGACCTATCGTTGGATAAGGCTATGCTGCAAGACGTGCTGTCAAAAAAACTCTGAGGCCTGCCCGCAAGCGCAAGCTTGTCGACACGGTCAAGGCTGATTGGAAGGTCTCAATCCGGCGCGCATGCTCGGTGCTGAAGATCGATCGGTCGCTTTATGTCTACAAGTCTCGGCGCGGCGAGCAGGCCGAACTGAAGCTAAAAATCAAGGACGCCGATAGCCTTGGCGCTCGTCCTCCCCAATCGTGTCTGGCGGATCACGGAAGCAACCATTTCATCACCAAGGCGGTGACCGCAATAGCCAAAGATTCTGACTTCCCACAGTAGGACGCCCGCCCTCCCCTTCTCCAGTGTGGCAGGCACAATCTGTCGTGTAGAACGGTAGATTACGACTTTCCGCATAAACCGCTGTCCGGAAAGAAGATACTAGCAAAGCAGGTGTCGATCAGTTTCCGGAGAAAGGCCGGTGCCGCGCTTTTACATGACGATCCAATTGCCCTGGTTCAAGGACGTCGTCACTTCACGCCGAACCTAAACAACATCGATCGCAACGTCTGGTTTTCCTGGCGAAGTTTCACGATTAGGAGGAACCGCAGTCGGCGGTTCTCCGCGTCAAGCGCTCTGAGTTCATCCTCGTCATCGCCTCGTTGCAATGCGACGGAGAGGGCGTCGACCTTATCGCGCCCGTTCACCGATTTGGGTTTACTTGGCGCCGACAAAGGCTTGACCGCTTTCGCCCGGCGAACACCGCGCCCTTTTGTGCGCTTGGCACTTACCTCGGCCACCGAAATATCCTCGCGAAGCCCATCGGCGAACGCGCCCTGTTCGTCAAGGACGTCCGCAGCAACGTCACCGAGGACCGGGTCGCCGGCTGGTGCCTGTTCTACCAGCGCGGAGGCGGCTTCAACAGCTTGCGTCGTAACCACCGCGGGCAGATGGGGATCGAAAGAGCTTGGCCGAGCCAAAACTCCGTCGTTCTCTATCTGGCGGGCAACGGCCTGCAAATCCAAATTGCCCCAAATGGATGGAGGCGTTGTCCGACTTTGCCGTCGGTTCGTTTTGTATTCCACGACAAACGTGCGTCTTGTTGGTCTCATCATTCATGAACTTTGTATCGCGGCAGCGACGTAGTAGTCCTATCCCGCCGCGTGGCGTCATTTCCAAACCGTAGCTTTGCCTAATTCATTCCGAGGCGCCTGCGCAAGTCTGCGTTTTCCGAGCGAAGTTTATCCGCGAGGAGCTTGCGCAGTCGGCGATTTTCTTCCTCCAGATGAATGAACTCGGCAAATTCGTCATCGGGCGAAGAGGCGCTCAAGCGATCTTCAGCAGGCGCCGCAGCGGCGGCTTTCTTCCACATATAATAGGTCTGATCGGATATAGATGCGGCGAGCACCGCGGTTTTCAGCGTTGCACCGGCAGCCACGGCAGCTTCAACTTGGCTGATCTTCTCGAGCTTCTCCGCCTCACTCAACCCGCGCGCTTTCTGCCTTGCCACCTTAACACTGGCGGCCCCGCTCTTTACCGCGGTCGTTGTCTTTGAGCTCGGGCGCTTACTTTTAACGGCGGTGGCGGCCTGCTCCGCCGCAGGCTTTGTTGCGTCGCCCTCTGGCAGAGCAGGCATTTCTTCGTCAGCCATCATGATCCTCGCAATGATTCTTCTCTTTTTCTGTCAGGCAGCGACAAGAGTCAACGGCTGTCGGGCGCGATGTTAGAGGGAAATGCATGCGGACGGTCCCGATCGTACGCCGACCACACGGCGCGCAGTTTCGGCTCCCCCGCCAACATGGCGCTTGTCGGCTTTGCAAATCGACGATTGGTAAAACTTATTCTTTTCAGACGGTTACCATTGTTTGCAGCTGCAAACTCTTTTTCCACCCTCGCCACCTGTCATTCAGGCTACAATCGAGTCGAATTTACAGCAAGTCGCGCCCTTAGGAATGCGGTCATAGCCGATCGTCGTTGATGTGGGTGTTTTACTGAAGCTCGCCAACTGCTCATGCGCAACCGACCATGCCAAGGCACTTTGGTACCTTCAAATGGCGTGACCTTGGTCCTTTGAGGCGAGGGGGATTTACTCGTCCCTGAACGATCCGTTGGCAACGCAGCGACCCGAACGAAGCGTACCACGGCCGGCGGCGGATGTTTTACCCGGTTCGAGAATCTGAACGAGGGGAACTTGAAGCAAGCGGTATCTGACGAGCATCTCGGACTAAAGCCAAGAGGTCAAACTCCGCGAAAGGACCCGGACGCGAAGGCGTCTCCCAGTCTGGCCAGACTGTGCATGGTGGCACGCCGGTTTGTTACTCACAGACGGCCACGGGTGGGCGGCGCGGACGCGGGCAGCCGTGTGGGCGCAAAGGCTAATCCCATGCTTTGAATGGGGCAGGCCTAAACCAGCCAATCCAGGAACCTTTCAAACGAGGCAAACTAAACAGTTCCGTCCACCCGGCATTACATTTGGAACATCTTTCTCCAGCGATGACGATTCTGTGCCTGCTTGCAAAGTCACAAGACCGGCCGCGATCTTACTGAGGACGTTCTCGCCGTCAACGCTCCGACCTACACCCTTTTTTGGCACATGCGGCGATGTGCCCCTGGCACCTGTGTGTTGCCCGCGGATCGGCTTGGGCACGTCAACTGTACCGCTCGAGGGGACTGCTCCAGCCAACACCCTCGCCAGGGACCCACCTGACGCGGGCGCCTGAGATTACGTTCCCCACGGAACCAGACGGTGGCCGTGAGAGTGACACCTGACAATGCCATCAGCGTTGGGGTCCCGGATTGTTCGGCTTGCGGCGCCGAACGCCGCATATGCATCATCGCTCCGGTCATGCTTGAGGTGTTCGGCTCTAACGTCGCGAAGTCTTGCCAAGCGACAAAGAGCCTCCCCTCATTGAGTGGGTCACACCATAGCGGCGAAGATCAATGCAAGCTCCCGGGACATTACCACCTGAAGATCTGAGTCGCTCGGACTTGCAACGACAAGATTGATGAGCAACTTACTCTTATCGCGAAGTTCGAGCGACGACGGTTGCCTTCCCCGTCATTTCCCCTGCCCCTTGAGCCCGTCGAAAGCCCGCGCGCTGCTGACAACCTGGGAAGGCCGCGGCCGACCTTTGCGATGGCGCTCGTTACTCATTAACTTTGGCACACCGTTCGTGCAAAATGAAGATTCTTACCGATTGATCGATTTGGGCATCGGCGGATTTCGCAAAAGTAGTGCAGGACAATCCGCCAAAGGCCACCGACATGAACAAGTCCTACGATCGTGAGAGCAGCGGTTCCGTCTGTGGGTTCGATCCTTTTGGTGAATGAGCCGCGTTGACTGGTTAGGCGACCTCGCCAAAGACTTTTTGCAAAGCTAAGGAACCAAGCGATCTAGAAAAAGTAGCGATTCACAACCGTTAGGAGCGTTTGCAGCTGCAAACACATCAAGCCGCCATCAGCACACCCTGCGCGTTTGCCTTCAAGAGTGCAAAGATCATCGGCCCAAGCGAGAATTCACCCACTGCGGCTCGTCGCGTCAGATCACGAAGATAACCACCGGCCGACTTGATCGTGCTTATACGTTGCAGAATACAAGCCATCGCAACAGCCGCGTTTTCCGGACCCATGACCTCACATGCCTCTTGATAGGCCGATGGGGTGACCCCTAGCATCGATCGGACAACGACGGCGGCGGACATCAAGTCGCGCCAGCTTCCAATTATGCCGCCCGCCCCATAATCAGTGATGTGAGGGCAAGCTCTCAGCACAATTGCGAGGGGAAAGGCTTTCAAAACATCTTTGGAGCGACCTATTCCTTTTGGCTTTTCTTCCTGTTCTTTTCCAGAGCTTGGTTCAAGTTCAATTATGGATTCGGGATATGAATTCTGTATGTGCTGCTCATTATGGGCGTCATTGGTGCTAATATTTTCGCTTTCTTGTTGGAATTCCAACAGATTAAGCACCTCTTGCTTGAGGAGGGTCATTTCGAGGAGAATGTTTCGAAGGGTAGCTGCCGTGGGATTGCGCGGAATGCGGCTGACGAGCGTCGTGTAGGCTGCTTCAAGCGAGTGCCAATCGCCGTCCGCGCTTTCAGTCATCGCTGCGGCGATGAGCTTTCGGACGTCCCGTCGGCAGATCGTAAGATTCTCCCTGGCCCTGCGCAACGCGGCGCGTTCCGCCACGACCTCTTGGGCTAAAAGTGCGAACTCCTCAGAACGGGCCAGCAGCGGGGAAATGTCGAAACCGAATGCGGTCTCGATCGCTCCAGCTGAATCCTTTCGGGCGTAGCGTTTGCCGTTGGCGCTATCCTTGCGCACGACGAGGCCCGCATCTACCAGAACGGCTATGTGTCTCCGAAGTGTCGAGCTTGGCATCCCGTGGGCTCGCAGGGAGAGCTGCAAGTTGGAAGGGAAAACGATCAGTTGCGCGTCACAGCGCAATTCGTTCTCGGGATAAAAACTCAAAAGAGCATCCAGCACAGCGAGACTATTCGATTGAATACCAAGCATTTCTTTGGCAGCGGACACGTCCCGAAAGACCTTCCACTTCTCCGCGGATTTCCCAGCCTTGATTTCAGCGGATGAGCGCTGCCGCCGAACGAGGGCAATAGATATTCCTCGGCGCCCAAAGGGCGTCGTCACACTATTCGGTTCCATCTTCTTTCACCTATCTAGAGGCAAAAGAAAATTGCTCATCAAAACGATGCCAAAGACTCTTGACGATGATTCCCGAAAATGCGATTCTGAGCTTGCTTAGAGAACAGAACAGGGCTTCCGGAACGGCGACGTTTTGGGGGCTCTTTTCTTTTGCGGGCTACATATCCTTTTTGTCGTGGTTTTTTGCCTGATGCGCCTCGTAGAGCGCGGGTAGTTGTTCGAGCACGAAAGAGGCGAAGTCGGGAGTGGCCTTCTTGTCGATCATGATTTCGAGCTTCGATTTATTGTTCTTGATCTGGGCCAGGCGCGTACCCCCGGGCGTCGACATGACGCCAGGAAGGCCCCGCTCCAGCCTCCGTGGCTTCAGATAGGACAACGTCTGCTTAAAACGTTCTTCTGAGGGCAATGCGCCCAGCGAACGCGCGAATGCGATGGTGTTGGAAGGTTGATCTGTCTTTACGAGTTGATCAGCAAGCTGCTGCCAGCTCGGGCGGCCAACACCTGGAGCCGGGCCGATTGCCTCGATCAATTCAGGAGGCAGAACGTCGACAATCTGAAGCATGATGGAAAGCGTACTCTTGTCGAGTGACATGGAGGACATGATGACCTCCCGTGAGAACCGGTCCTTGAGTCGAGATGCGAAGCGGGCTTTCTCGATGAAGGTTAGATCCTCGCGCTCATTGTTTTCCTGCCCTTGCGCGATTACCAGCTGCTCGTCGGTGAGATCACGAACAACGGCTTTCACCGCAAGGCCCAACTCCTTGACGGCGCGAAGACGGCGATGGCCGAAGGCCACCTGATATCGACCGGGATTGTCCGGGTGTGGCCGAACGAGAATGGGAACCTGCTGTCCCTGTTCCTTTATCGACGAAACCAGTCCTTCTATTCCACCGGGTATGCGGTCTTGAACGAAGGAGGGTTCAATAAGCGCCGTCTCCAGATCGATAACAGACTGTCCCTCTGCCAGTTTTCGTTCGATCTCATTGGCGCGTTTGCTTCGATCGTTCAGATCGCCGAGCGTTCTGGTGACCGCAGCCATCGGCTTCGACTTGCCCGCATCCAGAAATGGCCTCGAATGCGGGGGCGGCGGTACGCTTGACTCTTGTTTTCCGTTGCCGTGAAGGGAGGAGAGGAGGTTTTTGCGGCTCATGATCTACCCCAGGTAGCGTTGATCAAAGACTCGATCTCTGCATTGACATTGTTCATAGATTCAAGTGCCCGATCGTATGTCGAGCGGGTGAACTGCGTTCGCTCAACCTCAAAGAGCGTCTGATTTGTAATCCCGGCATCCGATATGGCCGTGCTCTTGAGCATTGGATTGACAAGCACATCCTCGCCAAACATTGAACGCAGAAAGGCAACCATCTGGTTTTGTGGCCCGTCGGTCGGCTCGAAGCGGGTGATAAGATAGCGCATCCAGTTGTTGCGATCTTCCGCTCCGGCTTCAGCGATCTCATCAAGCAGCGCGCTCATCATCGAGAGGAACTGGTTCATGGACATGACGTCCAGCATCTGCGGATGGATCGTGATCAACACGGATGTCGCAGCGGTGAGGGCTGAAAGGGTTAGAAAACCGAGTTGGGGAGGGCAGTCGATCACCACAACGTCGTACGCGTCGGCGACTTCCTGGATTGCGGCCTGCAGGCGTGCAAAGAACAAGATATCGTCTGGCTTGCGCTGAAGGAGTGCTTTTGGTGTATCATGTTCAAACTCCATCAGTTCCAGGTTGCCCGGGATGACATGGAGGTCCGGAATATAGGTTCCTCGGATAATTTCATGAATGGGCCGACGTTCATCATCGTAGCGTATGGCGCCGTAGATGGTCTCGTTTGGGCCGACGTCCATTTCCGGCTGATTACCGAACAGCGCTGACAGGCTGGCTTGTGGATCCAGATCGATTGCCAGGACGCGGTAGCCGCGCAAGGCAAGATATTGCGCGAGGTGGGCGGTCGTCGTGGTCTTGCCGGAGCCACCCTTGAAATTCATGACTGAGATGATCTGAACCTCTTCACCTTGACGGCGATGAGGCAGATAGCGGCCGCTGGCGCGGGTAGGGCGGTCGAGATAGTTGCGGATTGCAGATATCTCCTGGACGGAATACATTCGCCGTCCGCCTGCGACCACAGGACTGAACTCTAGCTCACCGCCTTCGGAGGCTTTTTTCTCCAATTCTACCGCAACAGTGCGCAGATACCCTTCCGCGACGCCCAAAAGCTTGGCAGCTTCCGATGGGGTGAACGCCCTTATTCCCTTGCGGGCATGAGGTGGGAATATATTTGAGTGATGTTCCTGGAGCTTTGCCGAGAGGGAATCCGCGTGCTCACGGATCCTAGATCGTAACGGGGATATGGGGCTCGGTTTGGCCTTTGCGGTATTCATCATCTTCTCGCCTGTCAGATGTCACATGCGCAGGCAGGCCATTCAATGCCCAAACTCCGCAGATGATCAATAAGACCCGATTTCCGCGGTTCGGCAAGGGATTTAAGGTTAACAAGGTCTTAACACGATAGGCGCTTCAGGGGCTTAGTGCAGTCCCGCCGTTTATAAATCCCGGTAAAACAAGGCTTTTTGGCCGGGTCGTTCACGAAACCGAGGCAGAATAAAAAGAGTCGATAAAAAGGCACTATTCGAGGGCCTACGCAGTTTCACCCGGTATTTTCGTGACATTGGATCTTTTTCAGCAGGAGTGAGTCGGTGATTCCCTGTTTGTGAGCGCATACGAACGGACGGGCGGCGAAGCGCGCAAGGTCCCTCGGCGGTCCCCTGGTAAGCCGCAGCGCTGCTGATCAGTGGCAGAGACATATATCATCGTCCAGAAGTCGGGAGACATCTGGGTAAGCGTTAGCCAACGCGGTGGGGGCTTTCAGCTCAACAGCCATCCACCGGCTCGTCCAATATATGCGTCGCGGTCCTTTGCGGGACCGGGGATGTCGAGATCCAGTGCACCGAGAAGCGTGCGCATATTGGAGGCAATGAGGTCGGCAAGTGGCTTTTGCCCACCCCTACCAAGCCGGTCCAGGTGTTCGGCAAGCTTGTTTGCGATCTCTATAGCGTATCTTTTAGAGAGGCGCCGGCGCGCCGCTGCACTCGGAATGCCCATCGTTTTGAGGAAGAGATCGAAGTCTTCGCCACTTATCTCGTCCAGCGTTGTGGCTTCACCTATCCTGTACGCGAGTTCGTCGGTGAGAGTGTCGTCGAGGCGCGTGGGGAGAATGTCGTAACGGGGTGAAGTACGGATCCTCCCACCTGGCTCATGGAGAAGCGCGAAGTTCTTTGCGTGGCCATCCACGTTTCCGACGAACAAGTCAAAAAGCGTCGCTTGAATGAAGAATTCTCGTTCTCCCGCAGGATCGTCTGTCGCATTGAGAATTTGCCGGACCGCATCGACGTCGAAACGACGGCCGAGAGCCCCTCGTCGTTCGTATTTGAGAGTCGAAGGCAGACCAAGGGCTTGCGCAAAGTCCTCCTGGTGAATTCGTACAACACGGCCATCTCTGTCGAGCGCGCGGTCAAACCGCGTTACCAAAAGCACCTCGATGCCAGCGAGTGGAAGTAAGGAGACATCGGCTGTAGAAAATCCGACCGCGTGGGACAATCGCATTGCCTCATATTCAAGAGACCCGTCACGGACATGCTCTTGGTCGGGAACCTTCAGGATATGTGTCGTCGGTGCACCAGTACCTGGTATGGGCTCGGCGAGAGATCCGTCCGGCAGGAGAGTAAGCGCGATTTTGCTCTGCATGCCAGCAAGAGGGGAGGGGTCATCCGTGCCGGCAGGCAATCGCCGCCGCTTGTGAAGCGAGTCGACGATCGCGATCAGCCGGTCGTCGTCAAGGCGCTGGTAGTCTTTCTGATAATCGCCTGGCACCTTGGTCGGAGGTGAGCCAGAGGGTAGAACCGAAAGCGCTCCTGCACAATCCTTGCCGAGATGGAACAACAAGCCTGCAATATCATCACGAGCTATACCTTCGCGAGCCATGATGTCGGAAAGCGCTCCATCACGCTCTTGAAGCAAATTATCAAAGAAGGGCCGAGCAACGGCTTCGTCAAACGGCTCTGCCGTTAAGGGCAGGGAGAAAGAAAGGGAAATCGCCCCCGGCTGTGATACATAATCTCGGTCGTAGGCGAAGGCCAAGCCGCCGCGTTGATCGCGGACGAGCACGCCCACCGGGCTTTCCGAACTGTCCAAGCGGACATCGAGAGCGAGTGTTTCCATTACAGTGACCGGTCGCGCGCAATGAGGGATATCCCGGCCGCCCGAGCGACCTGAAGAACTTTCGCGAATTCCAAAGTCGGCTTGCCGTTTTCGAGTTCAGAGAGGAAGCGGCGTCCAACGCCCGCCAGATCTGCAAATTCCTGCTGGGATAGTTTTCGACGTTCCCGGAGGCGACGGACCATGTTTCCGAGATCTTTGGTGCTATCGAGTTGGACTTCCGGTTGCGCAAAGGTCTCTGGACTTGCTTTTTGTGCGGCAATCGGGGCATTCGGCGCTGGCTGGGCAGAGAAATCCGCCAATTGCTTGGGCAAGGATGCCTTTATCGTTGCGGAAATATTCGGTAGGTTCAGATTAATCTTCGGCAACGCTTCAGTTAATTTGGCAGCCAGACCGGAATGATGTGATAATCGCCTTGCAATGTCTGAGGCAGACTCGATCGACTTGATTAGGTCGTTGTTCGAGGCAAAACTCTCATTGAGATCCTTCAAGGCTTTTGCCGGTGCGTCGATCGAGGCGAGTGTGCGGGCCAGCTCGATTGCCGGACTAGCTTGGTTGACCAGTTTCTGGATGTCGTTTAGCGAATCAAGCGTTTTCTTTGGCAATTTCATCACCCTTTGCTCCTGATCGGGAACATATCACCTTCAGTGGTTCGCCGCAAGATAGCCTGCACCCTTACGGGATCACGCGCGATATATGATACTGTACGGGATCAGAATCGCGACGACTGCTCCACTTAAAACAAGTTGGTTACCGCTCGGGAGCAAAGCCATCGGCCGGTGGGCTAAAGACGTCGGTACCTCAATAAAGCGGCACCGAGGCGAAGCATTCAGCTAACAGGGGGCCGGAACAAGATCTGTTTTCACTGACATGCGGCTTTTATCAACCAAAGACAGCTACGGTATCTTTCATGCGATTCTTCGGTCAGTCCCGGAGGAGATAATGATGTCTGAAATGATGCTGGCGATGCTTTCCAATATTCGGACGGTTGAAGACATGGTCGTTGGGTTCCGGGACGAGGAGCGTTGCCGTCGCTTGCTGGAAAGCATGGTATGGCCGAATGGCAGGATCTGCCCCGCCTGTGGCTTACAAACGTTCGACCGCGATAGCTGGCCGCGGCATGGGCAAACGCCGAGCGCGGCCGGGTCTTTACCAATGCTCTAGCGGTGATTGCCGCTTCCAGTTCACCGTGACAACCCATACACCCCTGCACGCTACGAAGCTTCCGTTGCGCACCTGGCTCAAGGCGATGTGGCTGTTGCTGCAGTCGGATAAAGGCTTATCCTTGGTCCGTCTCGCCGAGACGCTTGGCGTTAGCCAACCGACGGCCTGGCGGATCGGTCATGCGTTGCGCCTCATGGTGGCGCGCGAACACATGCTCGACGGCACTGTGGAAGTCGACCATTCCTATCTTGGTGGCAGAGCGAGAAAACATCCCGATGATCCGCCACCCGGAAGGGGCCGCAAGGGGCAGGCAAAGACGGAGAAGACGCCGGTCATGGCGATCGTGCAACGACCGACAGATATCACCCCGGGCTCAAGTGCCGGCGATGCCCGTGCGGCTGTCGTTACCGGCCTTTCGTTGCGTGCTGCAGTTCGAGCAGTTGCAACACAAGTTGAACTTCGAGCGCATTTGATGAGTGACGAGGCAAAGGCATTCATTGCCATAGGCGAAAGCTTTGCCGCACACGAGACAGTCAACCATTCCAGCCGCGAATATGTCCGGGATACCGTCCACGTCAATTCAGCCGAGGGGTTCAATGCAAGGGTCCGGCGAACCATTGCATGCGTTTTTCATCACATCAGCCCGGAACTTGCCGATCTATATTTTCACGAAATCGGCTTCCGATGGACGCAGCTCGTTGTTACTGGCCAAGCAGTGCGGAAAAGCCGAAGCGGCAAGGAAAACAAGAAGATTCTTTGGTCACGTGTACCTCCTGCACTACAATTGCAGCAGGTCTTCCGCGCTGCTACCGGCCGCCAAATGCGCCGTAGTCATAGCGGAGGCATTACCATCAAATCTGCCGTGGCTGTCTTTGGTTGATAATAGCCGCGTGTCTGCAGGAACAAATCTTGTGCCGACCCGGAATATGCATATGGATCAAGATCACCCTTTTGAGTGCGCGCTTCTCGATCCAGCGGAGCGCCTTTTCCCCGCTCGGCAGATTTCCAGAGCCAGCTCTATTTTCCCGAAAATTCCCGTAGTTTGTTCATCACGACACTCCGGATGGATTGCCATTCAGAAATGTGGCGATATGAGAATCGGATTTCGATCGGTGTCGCATTCCACAATTTCCCATAGTAGGTGCAACGAGGATTATAGTGGGCGTGCGTCATAATTACCTTGCACGCGACGAACGCATCCTCACCGGCATCGTCCACCGAATATGAAATCCATGAGTTTTCATTAAGCTTATCGTGCCGGCCTAGGTAATTGGCTGCCCCCAGAAGCTTCAGTCCTGCCGGTTCAACGACATCCACGTAATTTACGCCCAGTTTGTTCAAATCACCGACGTCGAAAAATCGTGTTCCACGATATATTTCTTGCTTCACTTTCCATTGTCGTTCAGCCGTGCAACTGCCGGGTCTGGTAGAGCAGATACGCCATACAGTAGCAGTGATCAGATCTCTGTATGTTTCAGGACCGGGTGCCCTTCCGATAAATCGATCTCTGTTTTCTCGGCTGCGCATGACAAAATCCGGATAGAGGCCCTCCACACTGAACCCAGATTTAACCTCGTGAGGAAGCACGTCATCCGGCTCGATTATCGTATTGAGGTAATTGACCGGAATCGTATAGCGAACACCATCAAGGATGAGTGGAAGAGTTTCCGACGGATCGACTATCGTACGATGATCAATGATGCGAGGCTTGCTTTGCGCAGCCGCCATTTCCGGCTGCGCCAGTAAAATCCCGCCAAGCAGCATAAGCACGCTTTTCACGAGTACTCCTCTAAGCTGCCGCAAACCAGACATCGGCCATGACCCTGCGACCCCCATCTGTCGTCTCGTAGCTCGAAACGTCCGCAACGAAGTTGCCGTTGTTGATATACGGCTCGTTCACATAGGCCAGATTGAAGCTTTTAATGTTCAGTTGATCGAGCGTATAAACCTCGTCAAGCGAAGATACCCCATTCCCATCAAGGTCTCTCCAGACCCGCAAACTGGTAAACATCGGGTCGGACTGGTCAAGAACCGAGTCGCTGTTCACATCCAGTCGCTTCAGGGCGTCGAAGCCCCGTTCCGATGCTGATCCGAAAAGTTCTGAACCATTTGTAGCGACACCATCCTCATTTTTATCGAGGAACAAGAAGCCATCATCTGCCGACAGCCAACCATGAACGCTTCCGGTAGGATCAAGGAAGGAAGACGAACTGTCCAACAGAGCGATTGTTTCTATTCCGTCACCGTCGAGATCGAGCACCACAGGATCAAAAAAGTTCCAGTAATATTCAACGGCATCATTGATCATGTCCTGTGTAATCTTCGCGACATCTAATTCTTGCTTAGACAGTATGGTCATTCCTCCGCCACCGGGAAAATCCCCCATATACTCAACAAATACACCTTCATCATCGGACCAAATTTTAATTTTCGCCATGAATTGTTGGTACTTGGTGGAGAAATCGCGGTAGTCTCGAGTTAGCTGTATCCATGCTCCCATGTCGCCGTTATTCGGGGAGCGCAGATCAGCATTCGCCATACCCCATGTACCTGTCACGGTCGAATTATTAAGAACCGTTTCATCCATATACCCTTCCACAAGCAAACCGTAGAATGCGGAGGTCTCGTAAAGATAGTGGCCGAGAATATCGTTTGCGCCGTCGACAAAGTCAGAGAGGTACATCTGGATGACTCTGACACCTGAAAATGCGTCAACGACACCAGAGGCAAGCGATTCAAGAAAACCGCTGGCGGCCGCCCCTATCCCGGTCGGAGAATACAGGTGCTGAGACCAGAATGTGATCGGCATATTGTCGATCATCCATGCGGACGAATTCGCCGTCGCATCGTTTATCGTGCCGCCAGCGTTATACCATTCATGACGATGTGCATCTGCTTCCGCGCTAGATAACGTCACCATCTGATTGAAGAGGTCCTTGTACGCAATAAGGTTTACTATCCCGCTTTGGGATAGCTGGTTGTTCCACCATTGCTCGGGATTCGGATGGCTATTCAGAACTATTTCAGCGGTCCAAGCCTCCGCTGGTAGCCCATTCGCCTCAAAAACCACATTGTGATATTCTTGAATTTCAAGATAGCTTAATGAGTGGTCGGAAAGACCTAGATTGTATTTTGCAAGCCGCATTTCGAAATCAGCGCGCGCCAATTCCTCGGATACTTTCTTCCACGTGGCGTCCCAATTGCCTTGTGCTAAGGCCGGGTTCACGCTGTTTGTCACTGACCATGCGAAGGCGTTGGCAATCTTTCCCGAAAAAGAGTCATTTCCCACAACACCTGCAGCGAGATTTCCATAACCATCTCCCATGGATGCGAGGACAACGTAATATAATTCTATGCTGCCACCTTCCTCCAATATCCATTGCAGATCATCGATATCGACTTCATTCAGCGTATATCCCACAGCCATTACCCCTCAACCATAGCGATAGCGTGAATGAGCATTACGTGACTAATTGAGTCAAGTTTATTTTTTCAAATTTGAGACCGGTTCCAGTTGGGGCGCAATGACAGTGCGCTGGGAGACCGGCAAGGTAAGTTCGACCTAGCGTGTCCGTGGGAACAGCTCTTGTTCTGACCCGTGGGTAGGAGGATGGCGATGCCATTTCGAGCTAGGGCGAAGGAAGCCGGTATGCGCGGTGTCATTCGAACCAATCTGCAGCACTGTCACCGCTTCCAAAAGCGGTATTGCAACTGGAGCAGCCCGAAGATCAAGCAGGCGCAACACACGTTGAGCCTACCCAGTTGCGCTTTGCATATTGATGTTTGGACATCATAATAACCTTGCCGCCCGTCCGCTTCGCCGCGTGGCGTTGTTGTAGTAGCTCGACGCCTGTTGCACCGAGCGATGACGTGATTGTTCCATCGCTTCGGGCAGGGGAACACCGCGATTGGCGGCCTCCGTCAGGTAGCCCGACCGTAGCCCGTGGGCGGAAAACTCCCCAGGATCCAATCCAGCCATTTCCGCCCGCTGTTTGAGTATGGCATTGATCGACTGCGGATCGAGGGCGCGCTTCGACACTGTACCCCAACGCCCGATCCCCCGAAATATGCTGCCACTGTCGATCCTGGCAGCCACCATCCAGTCGTTCAGCGCCTCAACGGGGCGGCCGGTCAGATAGACGACGTCATCTTGCTCACCAGTCGAGGTTTTCGTCCGACCGAGATGAATGGCAAGTGAGGGGAGGGGAGGGCCATCGGCCACTTCGATCGGTGCCTCGACGCTCAGCTGCTCAATCCTAAGCCCTGCGATCTCGCTGCGCCGGCGGCCGCCGGAGGCGAAGGCGACCATCAGGATGGCGCGATCCCGCAGGTCGCGCAAACTGTCGGTGGCGCAGGTCGCCAGCAGCTTTGCCAGCACATCGCCGGTAACCGCCTTGGCGCTTTTTCGGATTCGCTTCCGCGGCACGGCGCGCACAGCGAGGCGAATGGCGGATTTGAGGGGAGGGGAGGCGAAGACGCCGGAAAAACCGCGCCATTTGGTCAGTGTTGACCAGCTGGCCAGCCGGCGGCGTACGGTGTCAGGCGCGTGTGGACCGGTCGATTTTAGAAAACCTTGATCTCGCAACAGCTGATCGACGTCGGCCGGCATGCCGTGATCCGGATCATTTTCGCGCTTTTCCGGATCCCAGAGATGATGGGCGACGAATTTGAGCAGCAGCGCTTCGGGCGCCGGCCAGGGCAGCGATTTGCGCGTGGCGGCCAAAGCCCAGGCTTCGAGATAGGCGAGATCGGAGGTCAGCGCGCGCAAGGTGTTGGCGCCCATACCTTCGTTGACGAGGTGGCGCAGCGTTTCGACATCCTGGTCGGTCAAAAGCTCGGCCAGTTCGTCACGCCGGTCGATCGGCAGCACCGAGGCGATCGTGTCGAGTTCGACGGCACGGCGTTCGACGCCGGACAGGACCGCGGATTTGTTGACCTTCGCCATCAGGCCGTCTCGGGCTGTGGCCGCCAGCGGGCGATGATTTTTTCGATCTCGTCACGATAGTCGGTGGGGTAGACGACATCCTCAGCGCGGGCGAGGAAGGTAAAAATCGTCGCCATGTCTTCAGAAATTTCGCGGTCGACATTGGCAAGGTCGGTCAGGTCAAAACCACCCAAAACCTCGGCGTTCCACCAGGCCAGCAAAAAACTGGCGACCCGGCGCCCTTGGCCGGTATCCTGGTGAGCGACATTCAGCAGCTTTTCGAGGGCGAAGCGGACGCGATCTTCCATGTTTCGGAGCCTTTCGGAGCGAGATTGGGCCCAGGATATGGTGATTTGCGGGCTTTGTCGATCTATCATCGATAACCTATACTTATCGATGGTTATAGGCTCACCTACCAATTATAGCAAGTGAGGAACTATAATATTTAGATAGAGTTCTTATAAGAAATCATTTACCATAAAATCAATGGCTTATGATATCACGAAAATCAGCATGAATGCCCTGATGCGGCCGGCTTTTGACGCCGGTGTCGCCCTGACTCGGCTCGACGAGCGCATCGCCCGCTCGCCCGTCGGCGCCGGCTTCCTCGAACGGTCGCAATATGCCGACGCGTGTGCCTCGCTGTGGATCGACGGCGAATTGGTGCATCTCGAAGACCTCGTCCTGCACGACGCCACCCGCGATATCCGTACCCCCACCCACGAACTCACCATCGCCCGCGATGTGCTGCGCACTCGCCGACGGATTTCTGGCCAATCGCCTAATTGGGCGTTGTCCGCAGAGGGTATCCGAACGTTGCGACAAACCCAGGCGTGGCCTGGACCATCAGACGGTCCTGACAGCGCTGCGAACGACCGCAGAGTTGAGCCTGCACAGGTGGTCGAGCCGGAAGGGGAGGGGGACGACAAAGATCTGCCGGGCGTCGACCTCGCGGCCATCGATGCGCTGCTCGCGCGATCTGACGCTGCGATCGAGCACGCAAAACGCCCCGACCGGCCTGCGGTAGACACCCGCGAGCGAGACCCTCTCGTCTATGATCTCGACTGGGACGAAGATGCGCGGCTCGACGAATGGCGCGGTGTGCTGCGCCAGGTCGAACACCTGCCGGCGGTGCTGCAGGCGGTCGTCGCCCTCGATGCCTGGAACGAGTTGTCGGTGCTTCAGCGCGCCCCCTGGCTCGGCCGGCTGCTTGCCGCCTCGATCCTGCGCCAGTCCGGCATCACCACCGGCACCCATCTCGCCGCCATTAACCTCGGTCTCAAAACCATTCCCGTCGATCGGCGCCGGCATCGTGATCGGGAGACCCGGCTGCTCGCCATCACCCACGGCATGATCGCGGCCGACGAGATCGGCATGAAGGAGCATGACCGGCTGGCGCTGGCCCGCACGCTCATGGAGCGGAAGCTGGAAGGGCGCCGCACGTCGTCAAAGCTGCCGGAACTGGTCGAGTTGGTGATGGCAACGCCATTGGTGTCGGCCGGGATCGTGGCCAAGACGCTCGAGGTCACGCCGCAGGCGGCGCGGCGGATCGTTTTGGAGCTCGGCCTCAGAGAGATGACGGGCAGGGGGAGGTTTCGGGCGTGGGGGGTTTTGTGAACCAAAGCGTGGGGATCAAGCGAAAGACAAAGCAATGTCACGATCTCTCGCCAGGCTGCCTCTCCCAGCCTCGCATCTGCCTCATCGCTTCCACCATGGGCATGAAGGGTCGATCGAGGGGTATTCTCACCGGGAAGCAAAATCCTGTGCCCGCCTCGCTGTCGATTATGAGAGATACCTGCATGCCATATTCTTCCCGGCGTCGGGACAGCTGCCGGGCAAACACGTCCGACGGCCAGAGCGGCCTTGATCCAATACCCACCAAGCCAAGGCCTCACATCGAGCGGCGCGTCGACTTCGCATGCCGACGAAAGAATCTTACCAACTACCATTGAAATCTCCGAGATTTGTGATAGTGGTTTTGAGATTGATTGGTTGATGAAAGAGATTTCGGTGGAAGAGGGCGACGACAACGGTGCCAAGGAACGGGAAGTTCGCGATTATTATGCCCAGCATCTGGGCAGAGCGCGTCCGCACGAACACTTGGCAAAGAAGGAGCAGGGATACGTTCTGTCACGTCTGAGAGCAGACATGCGGACGATTGACCTCCACGACACGATCCGTGAATGGGAATTCAAGCTTCACGCAGACTATCGCGCGATCGGCCAAATTCTCACTTACGTCGCACTTGCCCGGAAAGAACTCGGCTTCCGGGCCGTCCGGGGAGTCGTCGCTGCATTTTCTTTTGCCGATGAAGTCTCTCTGGCAAACGAGGTGATGAATCTGAACCTTGAACTCGTCACCCTTCCCGATTGGATGCGCGGCGCCGGCAACGTCACCGGCCGGACGACGAAATTTATGCTTCCTAAAATACCAAATATCCAAACCAGAGCGAGGAACGACAATGAAAATTCCTAATCTTACACCCCAGGTCATTCACACGGATTCCATTCCTAAGGATGCAGCTTATGGCGGCTTGAGGATCCTCAGGGTTCAGGACGATCCGCAGGCTCTGCAGGCCATGCAGACTGGGGCTTACGAGTTCCAGTCGCCGGCGGCAGGATACAGCAATGTCAATGGCATCCTTTCGAGAAAAGGATTCATCGCAAAAGCCGGCCAGTCGCGGGTAGCCGTCACACTGAACATTTCGCTTCAGACCTTTGTCGATCTCGTCAAGTACGATCCGTCGAACCCGCCGCCACAGGATTACAATGCCCTTGGCATGAAAGACATGCACGATCGCACCCAGAGCGACTTCAAGGGTCAGAAGGCGGCGAACAAGAACGACTTCAAGGACTATCTGCTTGAGGGCATCCGCGGCGACCGCACGCTGTTCTTGCCCACCATATCTGGATGGCAGTCGTCTAAGGTGTTTGACAGGACCGTATTCGTCGTTCTGGACGAGACCAATCCGCATGGTCTCTACGGGATGGTCTATCTTCCCAAAGCACCCATCATGCAGGCAGACGGGCAGACACAGACTGCGGCACTTTTCGCCGTAGCAAATTCCAAGGATGCGATCGAGGCCGGCGCTCTGGACGACATGATCATTACGCTGGAAGTTGAACTCAACGTCGACGAACGCAAGGCCGGCCAGAGTTTCGCTGATCGCAACGGCAGGGGATCAAAGAAAAACAAGAATCTGGTCATCAGCCTGGATACCTCGTCTGCCCTCAGCGAACTGCGCTTTGCTGCTCAGCAGGGCACGGTTTTCGAGGAAAGGCTTGCGACGGGCCGCAATACAAGCACGAGCGAAACCGCCACGAAATATATCGTCGATCTCAGCACCATGGAGCAGATGCTGCTGAACGTTATAAGCCAGGGTCGCATCAAGCCAGAACATTTCAAGCGGTTCCACGTGCCCTATTTTGAACCCTTCGCTAGCGATTTTCTCACAATGCTTGGCGAGCAATTCTCGGCTCAGTGGCTGGAAAACACCCCGGCAAACAGTGATCCATTCCGTCGCATCTATGTGCACGGCTGGCCCTTCGCTCTGAAGGCGATTGCATTGGCGTATCATCGGGCGCGTATTGATGAAATTGGTCCACTGGCTGCGGCAATCGGTGTTCCTGACGCCAGCAAAACCGTCGATGAAGCGTTCAAGGCGGAAGTTGAAAAGCAAAAGAGCAACTGGGAGCAAAAGCCTGTCATATCGCTTGATGAGTTGCGCGAACGTCTCACAAAAATTCGGTGGGAACGGTATCGCAAGCATTGGACCGATCTGACCGGAACGAAGATCAAGGATGGCAAGATACGTCGCCTTCCCTTGAAAAGCACCGGCGGCAAAGATATGGCCGTCGGGCAGGCACAGAACACAGCATACATTATCAACGCTGTCGTCGATAAAATCCTGTCTGACAAGTGGATTGATCTGACTCAGACCATTGACGCGTAGTCAAAAATCGCATTGAGAAAATAGGCGCGATTTCGCGCCTATTTTGCGTTCTCACGGGCGTTCAGTATCCATGCTCGGACGTCCTCTAGCGAGTATAATCCGACCTGGCTTTTCCCCGTTTGTCGATCGGAGACATCCCAGTAAGTGCGAAATGGACCCCTAGTGTAACTGCGGCCTGGTTTCCGCGCCACCTGGAACCGGCCGTTATCGGCCTGATAGCCATCGGTTGTACGTTTCAACGCGACTTTCGGTTTTTCTCTGCTCATTCTGGTGCCTTTTATATCGTGTACATGATATTACAGGCATAACATGTACACGATATAAGGTCAATAACATGTACATGATTTAAGGTGATCTTGACTCGAAATATTTCGCGTGCGATCCCGCAAGCCATGGGCCGCAAAAAGAAATTTTCGGAGAATATCAACCTAACCTTGCCCGACGGTGCAAGGGCGCGCATGGACGCGTATCTACGGCCGGGCGAAGATCGGCTGGCCTTTATAAGGGCGGCGATTGACGCTGAGATCTCCCGCCGAGAGGGTGAAAAACCAAACGATGTCAAGCCGTCGTCATAAGGTCAGAACGATATGGTTCGTCTTCAGGCGCTTGCGAGAACAGTGTCTGCTGCAGATCGGAACGTAGGCGCTTTATGGGAAATTGAAGTCTCGGAGCCAATTTCCCATACCGGTCTGAATTTGCCCTCGACATGGATCGCCTGAATGCCGGCTGCTGCAGCTGGGATAATATCGCGGGTAATCTGATCGCCGATCATGAACACCTGAACCGCCGGACCGAAAAGCCGTTTCAAGCGGACAAACAACTCTTTGCGCTTTGGAGCATCGATGACGCGGTCGATATATTGATCAATATCGTTTGCCCGAAGCACATTTTGGACCCGCTGCCTTCCGCCTTCGGTGACGATGACAAGTGTCGCGCCGGCACGGTGCATCTTTTCCAGCCCCTCGGGAACCCCTGGCAAAAGCTTAGGCGTGTCGCGAAGACTTGAAACGTATCGGCTTTCGGTCGCTTCAACGGCATCATCCGACAGCGGTATCGCGGTCGGATCACTCCATGCTGTTCGCGCGGCAGTGGTTGGATCGCTCCCGTCGAGCCTATGGCATAAGGCAGCGATCAGGAGGCGAGGCGGGTAACGAAGGCCGAGATGATGACGGGATGCGAGTTCCTGGTCCACCTCTCGCACGTAGGAGAGGTGATCGGGTACATCGACGGTTTTCGCCAATGCCTCGGCGATGTCCGTGAGCAACTGAAGTTGGGCGACCGCGAAGACCCCGTCCGTATCCCAAAGCGTATTGTCGGCGTCCAGGCATACCACCTGCGCCGATAAAGTGCGCTCTCTTCTATTTGCAGTCGCGACCAGCATTGAGTGTGGTATCTTTTTGGCCTGTGGCGCAGTCGTCGGTGACAGCGCTTCGAATCACAGCATTAGAATCCTTTTGTGGCGGGCTTACAAAGACAAACGTTGCGCTGAACGCGATTAGCCAAAAAAGCAGGGCTTTAATTGCCCATGATTGCAACTGTTGGGCAGGCTCGAGATATCTTAGCTTGTCGGCCACCTTCGTTGCCACCAGATAGGTCTCGGTAATATAATTCTTAAGGTATGTGAGTTGCAGGTCGCCCTTAAGCTTACTGGGGTCATCGGAAAGGAAGGCCTTGCTCCAATCCTCCGGCGAAACCTCGGCGATCGGCTTGAAGAACACGTAGGATTTTGGTTTGCCGTTGTCGCTGGCGACCTTCGGATAGCGGAACCTGGCGCGGATCGCGTGGAACGTGACGAGGGCGCCGGATACCGCCAATAGTCCAAATACGATGAATAGAAAGTACGACACAGGCACGAGCGCACTGCGAAATGTCGCAGTGTTGCTGATGGAGACATCGCTCAAGAACGTTTGCAGAGGGTAAGTGTCTGCAAACCGGCCAAACAGAACGCCGGAAAAGGCGCTCAGGAATGTGATGATGGTCAGCAACCGCGTTGCCTTGCCATCCTGGTAGTCAGTCAACGCCTTGACTTCGTCCAATGACTGCCGGGCAAGCTTCAAGGTGGCTTCGAGGCCCCCGTCAGGGGGGAGCGTCAAGTTCGCGAGTTCACGGCTGGCACGCTCAAGCACCAGATTTGTTTTGAGATGTTTGACGTCGCCGTCTTGAGCCACCTGTGGATAGTGCTCGAAGCGGTGGCCCCACAACGCGTGCCAAATCGCTTGAAATGGACCGACTGGGTCTTCTGCATTTGTAAGGTTTTTGCTCATGCCGGGTAGAGCCCCATTTTGCGGTCGCGATTACGAAGCAGGAGCAGGAAGGGAAGGCTCGCTGTCACCATGATGGCTTTTCCGAGAACCTGGCCTGCGAGAAAATCCAACGATCCAAAAGCCAGCCACAGGAACATGGCGCTATCGACGATCAACCCAACGACACTGCTGCTGAGGGCGGCAATAAGCAGGCCGCGACGCTGCAAGGGCGTGAAAACAAAAAGATCGGCGATCTCGGAGGCTAAAAAGGCTGAAGCCGAGGCAAGGGCGAGGGACGGGGCGGTAAATGTCGTTGACAAGATCGCGCCCATCACGATCGCTGCCACAGACCAGGCCAGCCCGAGACGCCTTTGAACCAGGTCACGAAGCACGAGCCCCAGACCAACAAGCAGAACGCCGCTTGGCGCCGTTAGACCAAAACCCACCGGGATGAGACACGGTCCGTTGGGTATACACTCCGTCCCGATGTGACCGATCATAAAATTGGCTGCCGGCACGCAGCCTGCGAAGGCAAGTAGAAACACAATCCCCTCGACGCGACGAATACGATCTGCATCAACCATGAGCCGTCTCCACCGTGTGGATTTCCTCTGCGATGAACTTGTTGTAACCCTTGGCACGCAAGTCGCACGCGGGGCACACACCGCATCCAAAACCCCAATCATGCCGTTGACCGCGATCGCCGAGATAGCAGGTGTGGGTATCCTCGATGATAACATCTATCAACCGGCGTCCACCCAGGCTGCTTGCAAGCTGCCAGGTCGCCGCTTTGTCGATCCACATGAGCGGGGTCTCGAGCACAAATCGCGTTTCCATGCCCAGATTGAGGGCGACCTGAAGCGCTTTGATCGTGTCATCCCGGCAGTCCGGATAGCCTGAATAATCGGTCTCGCACATGCCGCCGACCACATGCTTCAGACCGCGGCGGTAAGCAAGTGCTGCGGCAAACGTCAAGAAAATCAGATTACGGCCCGGTACGAATGTATTAGGGAGCCCCGTGCTCTCCATTTCGATCTCGATGTCTTTTGTCAGCGCCGTGTTGGAGACCTCGCCCAGCGCAGAGAGCGAGATCGTGTGATCCCCGCCAAGGCGTTCAGCCCAGGCCGGATTGATCGCAGAGAGTTCGGTGCGTAATTTTGAGCGGCAATCCAACTCCACTCTGTGCCGCTGGCCATAGTCAAACCCCACAGTCTCAACGCGTGGGAAACGATCGAGCGCCCAGGCAAGGCAAGTCGTGGAATCTTGTCCACCCGAGAAAAGCACCAGCGCACCTTGGATTTCAGTCGCCATGGTATTCCGCCCAGCAAAAAGGAGTTTCGAAGACCTTGATCGACGATAACTGATCGAGACGCGGTTTGGCTCTTTTCCAGATCCATACAGCGATGTTTTCGGCCGTCGGATTGGAAAGACCTTCAAGATCGTTCAACGTGTGATGGTCCAACTGCTCCAGCAATGGCTTGAACGCGCTTTCGACATCAAAGAAATCGATTACGAAGCCAGTATGAGGATCGACCGTGCCAGACAACTGCACTTCGACGCGGTAGGAATGCCCGTGCATCCGGTGACATTTGTGGCTGCTGGGGACATTCGGCAGGCGATGTGCTGCCTCGAAGGTGAAGGCTTGCGTGATCTTCATGGGATACCAATCAACTTGTGTGTCTGGAGGCTCAGGCGCCATGGTGGATGTTCGAGACAGTAGGCGGCAATTGCAGCGGTATTCTCAAGGCGTCGGGGGCCGTCCATCGGTTGAAGCCAGTGGTGGTCAAACGACAAATCTGCGAACCGATCGGGACCGGCGTCGACCTGAGGGTAGACAAGCTTCAGTTCGTTTCCTTGCAACTGTTTTATTTCAGAGCCCGCTTTTGGACTGACGCAAATCCAATCTATCCCGGCCGGCGCTTCAATCGTTCCATTGGTTTCAACGGCGATCAGAAAGCCGGCAGCATGGACGGCTTCGATCAAATACGTGTCCAGTTGCAGCAGCGGTTCGCCGCCGGTGAAGACCACGAAACGGCCTTGACTGCCCGATCCCCAAGTTGAGGCGATAGCTTGGGCGAGAATCTCGGCATTGGCAAATTTGCCGCCGCCAATACCATTCGTCCCAACAAAATCAGTGTCGCAGAACTGGCAGATCGATTTCTCACGATCCTCTTCCCGACCTGACCAAAGATTACATCCCGTGAAACGGCAAAAAACCGCAGCGCGGCCCGCCTGCGCGCCCTCGCCCTGGAGTGTCTTGAACAATTCCTTGACGGCGTAGGTCATGCGTCCTCCGGCAAACCGCTCGGCGGTTCAATAACGGCCGCCCGGCGCGCTTTGGCGTCGGCTCGCACAATTGTAATCAGATACTGCGCAAGGCTGACAATGTCGCGATTGACGTTTTGCACTGATTTCCAATGCCGTTGGTCATCAGACGCGAATTGCCAATGACCGGAGGTCCATGCGGTCTTCCCAACAAGAGAGGAGAGACCTTTCGAGAAATCCTGCCATGTGCGTGCGCCGTCCAGCAGTGCCAGCACTTCCATAACATAGCCGAGGGCCATAATTCCTGCACCATGGACGAGGCGGGAAGTCTTCGGCGTATGATCTTTCCAGTCGTCCTTGAACACATATTTGACGGCGGCGTAGAATTGGTTGATCACTTCGAAGCAGAGATCCTCACCGTTGGGCTCGCGCATCATTTCGCGCATGACCCCGTCGGTCGCCGAATTCATCACGACCCGCTGAATAGCGGTATCGCGTATGATACCGGCAGGATTGGTGTGCTGATGGATCATGCCCTTAAGCGACGACTTGGCGTCAAAGTTGAGCCGCGCTGCAAGTTCGGCGGCAAAAGCGCGATCGCCGAGCCGTCGTGGCAAACCACCGACGGTCGGAAGCAGTTCGTAAATCAGCGACTTTGGTAGCGGTCGTGTGTTGTTGATGAGGACGAACTGGCGGCGAAGTTCAGCTTCATCTTCGCAGACAACTCCCGAGATAAAGACTTGGAAATCTTTGTCCGGCAGTTGTGATAGCGCGGTGAACCGCTGTTGTCCATCGACAACAAAGCCGACAGGACCTTCGTCTGCCGTAATCTTCACCACGCAGCGCCCGAGGTCATCAACATCTTCGATCTCCATTCCCGATGTGAATGCCACCACGATAGGATTGGGCAGGATAGCTTCCGATTTTTCGAGGTAATCACGGATCTCGCGAATATGGCCGGCAATCTGCGGGCGCTGAAAACCACTGAGCTTGCCGCTGTTGTCGCGCGCGACGCGCTCGATGAAGGCAAATTGCTGTAGTTCAGAGGCAAGGGCTGCAAACGAGACTACTGTGTGCTGATCGCTCTGCCGTGCTTTGATTGCCGGAAATTTGAATATCGTCATTTACTTCACTTCTGCATGGTAGCTTGCGAACGAGGGCTTCGTAGACCCCGAGGTTATGAATGCCGCGTCGTTTGTTTCGATTGCTGGCTCGGAATATCACGACTTCAATTGAGAGCGACTTGCAGATAGGGCATTCGCACATCTTCCACGGCTTATCAGCGAGAGTGCGCCTATAGCGGCTTCGCAACTCGTCTATCGCCTTCACGCCCGGGAGATCGCCGATTGGTGCGCCCATTAGCGCCGGCGCCGCGTAGGCTATCACGGCTTCAAGGGTATCTTCCAGGCCAAGATCGCCACGATCATAGGAGCGAAGCGCGTTTAACGCATCGGCTTCCATTAAGACTAGCTTCTCTTGGTTCAGGGCGCCCTGCTTAGCCAAGCGTTGGAGCTTTGGATTTTCGAGCGCCTGGGGCACGCGTATGGCGGTGTAGTAAGCCAGAGCGCCGCTTGGCGTCGGTAGATAATAGTTCGCTTTTGCATCCTTAAACGCACGGATCAGCGGCGAAGTAGTATCAAAGCTGGTTATGTTAAAAGGCTGAAAGGTCTCGATTTCGTCTGCCTTGGCAAATCCGAGGATGTGGAGGCGGATGTTTTGCGGAATCACATCACGGATGGCGCGCAAACAGGCCTTGATTTGGGGTGCCTTCAAAGGCACCGTGCCGCCGAGGGCGAGATAGGTATAGCCCATGGCGACAAGCCTGCGGGCCGCTTCCGCCATGCTCCCTGGTGACCACCCCTGGATAACGCCGAGAGGAACGAAACGGTGGGACATGTGGGAGGTCGCAGTGAGGAACTCGGCCGCATTCTCAAGCGTAATGTCAAAGCGCCGGCGAGCGTCAGCCGTGCCGCCTTCAAAGCCGACATTGCTCTCATCAAAGTCGAAGATAATATGATCGACCGAGCAGCCATGCGTGAAGCGGCCGTCGTCATAGAATTCGGCCGTGTCTTCCGACGTGTAGGGTGGCCGTTCGTCCTTGTGATAGGTAAATGCACCGCAGTCACCGAAGATAGGAAGCATATCGAACGGTGGCTTATCAAGCCTTAAAAACTCGCGCGCGCCGACGCGACGAAACCGCATTGCTTGCGCCTCGGTGTATTTGCCTCCGACCGCCGCACCTCCAACGATGCCGCGGGAGACGAGCATGCCGTCATAGGGTGCATAACCCATGATTTCATGGGGATATGCATCATCCCAATACGGAACGCGCCCCTCCGAATATCGATCGCGGACAAAATCATAGCCGGGGTCCACGTGATCGAGGCTGTCGGCGAAAATGAACTTCATCGGCTTGGCCTCGATAGCCTGCGATCGAGTTGCATCAGATGGTCGGCTAGTTTGGTGATATGCTGTGGCGTGCCCTGAATTTCATTCCAAGCCCAGCCGAGATCTGACCAAACGCCGTCCGTCCAGGCGCAATATGGACTGAGCCGTTTCAGCGCCTCACGAATTTCGGCATCCGGGTTTTCCGAACTGTCGGCTCGGAGCATGATCTGATCCATCAACGCCCCCATCGCCTTAATGCCCGCCGAATGCATCAGGCGGCTCTCGGTGGGCGCGCGCCCCCACGCGTTTGTAAATGTATCTCGCACGACCGACCAATAAAGCGACAAGGTCTCGTACATCGCGTCGGGATTTGCTGTCTCGGGAGAGTGCTTATATTGGCTGAGCGCGCCAAGGGGCGGCCGCAGGTTTTGCTTTATAGCTGCAATCAGTGCCGTGTCGCTGATGACACTCGCATCATCTCCGGTATCGGACGCTCTTTTGATGAGCTTGTAGAAAGGCGATTTCGGTTGCCTGTTGAGGAGGTTGCAGAGTTCGCTCGGCAGTCTATTGACCGCCAGATCCTTGGGAAGAAGGGTTCCAACTTCTGGCAGCAACTCGTTGATGAGGCGCACGTCTAGTGCCTTCACCTTGTTCACGAGTATGAACTGCTCCCGGTGAATTTGAAGATCTCGGGAGACGAAACCGATAACGGGGACAGGAAATCGGCTGTTCTTTGCCTTGGCAAGTGCGAGTGAACGCTGCTGCCCATCGACGATCCAGGCAGCCCGGTCACCCGCTGTTCGAAAGGGGATGGTCAGGGTACCGGAAACACCGACTTCGGCGAGACCGTTGGGTTTTGGCCCACGCGACGGCTCAAAGTGGATCTCTGGTGAGAACGCAAGAGTAATCGCATTTGGGAAAAGAACAGGCCCACTGTCAAGGAACTCGACGATTGAATTAACGTGACTTCGGATTTCCTTTCGTTGGAAACCTTTCAGATCCTTTTCATCTCTATGGATCCGGCTGATATCGGCGACACGCGTCAAATCTGATCCGTAAAGGAAAAAGGCATAGACATCGATTGCATCGCCCTGCTGCGTCCGGACCGCTCGGACAACGAGGCTTTCTGTCTCGGACGTCATACGCGCACCCCCTCGCTTCGCACTTGTCCTGCGAGGCGTGCAAATCGCTTTTGTTCACAAGCGATAGCCAGCTCATCTCTCAACACCCGCAAAAGCTTCGTGGTCGAACCGCCAGTTCGATCCCAATGTTGGCGCAGGAGAGTTTTGATATCGGCATCGGAACGGCGAGTGCCTACCGACACGCTCGGTCTGGTCCATGTCGACATGATGGTCTCGACCTGTTTTGCCTGACTGACGACCTTGCCGTTCGGTTGGTCCTGCAGGACCGTCGTCACGAAATGGTAAAGCGCCCTTGAAGCGAAATCGATTTTTGTGCCGGGGATGGGACTCTGCGGGCCATCTAGCCTCGCGTCATACGGTAGAATTTGAGCCCCGAGACGCATCGAGGTGGTCGAATTAGCGGCTCCCGCAAAAATCCTAAGGCGCTCCAGGGAATCATCAGGAAGACTCAGCAAAACCGGCTCCAGCATCCTTAGATACGCTGACCCAACGGCAACAAGGATCAGGCCGTCGATAGAATTCAAAGTGGCGCGTACGTCGTCCAGATCGATCAGCGTTTGCCACCAGTCGGCTCCAGATGCCTTAGGCTTGATGTGTTGCAACACGCAGTCTGCAGCGCCTGGCGAGACCGTTAAATTGTAAGCAGGAACTTGTTGCTCTGATTCCAGAAAGCCCAGACCAGCCGATATAACATAAGGTTTGGCTTTGACTCGTGCAGCTGCGGACATCGCCAGCGAAAAAGATCTTCCGCTATAGAGGTCCTTCGCGACCGCGACCTTCGGGGCGAGAGAAATACGGCTCTTCCACTCGGCGCTCACATCACCAAGGCTGCCATCGGGCAGGTCGCGAGCCGTTGTGCGCATATCGGCGTCGTGATGCTTACCATTGGTGCAAGCGGTAATGATTGCATGCATATTAATTCCAGCCGATAGCGCGACACAATTAGAGCGTCGTCAAAATTCGATAATGGAGATAACTGCGGCAGGTGTCTAAGGTCAACCCAGAAACTGCGCCAGGATTTTCGTATCCACGATTAACTGCAGAAGCGTGTCACGCCCGCCACGTTGAACGGCAAACATTTCCAAAAAGCGGTGGCTTTCGTAAGTGTCGGGCTGTAGTTTCCAGCGCGTAGACAAAAAATTTTAGATGGCACATGATCGAGTTCATTGACGATCCCGAACCTTGGCACCCAACCACTTCTGGCGAGCGGCTGCTGTTTTTGCTTCTGGCGAACCACAAGGAAGCCCGCTATCTGGCCGGCGCCCTCTTCGAGACTGGCCTCCGGTTTGGCAGGCGCTATGGAGACTGGTCGAATTTTCTGGTTGGCGCCTCACTGCTACATCTTCAGCAACGCCTTATCAGGCTAGCCGATGACGTGAGGTATGTTTTTCCGACGAACCGAGACGACCAGTTACGAGAACTCAGAGCACGCACCTGTGACGTTATTCAACTAACTCCGATTGAATATAGCGCGAACTTCGGCGATTTAATCGAGGAGATTCTTGTCAGCGCCGAGCAAATGCACAGGGTGCCAGGCCCGGGACTGCGCAAGCTCGTATTTAGAGCCGGGCCGCACCACTGTTACAGTTGCGGTAGGTTGTTTGGGGCTGTTTTTGAAGATGCTCCGGATGGGTTGCAGGCAACCGCCGATCACGTCTGGCCGCGCGCTCTCGGCGGGGATTCTAATGAAAGTAATCTGCTTCCTGCCTGTGAGCAATGCAACAGTGCAAAAAGCGATCTTGCTACTTGGCACACCGCTTGGATTCAGCCGGTCGTGTTTTCCGATGCCGACGACCAGGACGACTTGCCGCCGCCAGTACCGCGCAAGGTGCAAATGGCCCTTCACATGCGCGCAGCGATGGCTTATGCGCGAGCAAACGGGACCACACTTCGTGATGCCTTCTTAACAATCGGTCCAAGAGACCGTCCCGCTAAAATAGATCAGGATCAAGGCTACGATTTCTTCAACATGCGAGTGCATGACGAGGGACGTACAATGGTAAAATGGATTCCGGGCTGATGCAGTACGAATACGACGCTTTCGTTTTTCACCAACGCGCGGACGGCGGTGGTCCACTCCTTGCACTCTTTCATGCGCGGGCGGGTGAGGTGGGCGCCTGGGCAGACGTCGATCGTTTGAGCCCCGACAATAAGCTCGGTCCGCAACGAGAGCCCAAAAAGAGCAGGATTTCGAGTATCAAGCGGTTCTTTGCTGACGATCCGAACAATACGATTCCGACTGCGATAGTGGTTGGCCTCAGGGGAGTCGCCATCGAAGCTCAAGGAAGCGTCGCGAAGATCAAGTTCGTGGCAGAAGCCAACCATCCCAAGCCCGGTTTGATCATCGATGGCCAGCATCGTTTACGTGGACTGCAGGCCGCTGATGACGCTACACTTGTGCCAATTGTTGCGATCCTTGAGGCCACGGATCTGGAGATGGCCTTTCAGTTTCTCGTCATCAACAACAAGTCAGCGAAGGTGCCTCCGGACCACATTCGGGCACTCGCGCTTAACTATTCGCAGGACGAACTTGCAGCGAGGCTGCGAACGGCTCGTCTTTCACAAGATCCGAATCTTGGATCCGTTGGGGTTCTAGACGAGGACGAGGAAAGCCCCTTCCGAGGAATCGTGGATTGGCCGAACAACTCGGCCGACACCCGGGTAGTCGCGCCATCAGCAATCGAATCGATGGCAGCCGAGGTTAGGTCTCTCGGCCCTGGTGAACTCGAGGACCTCGACAGCGTTAACGCATTTCTGATCGCACTATGGTCGGTGATAAAAGAGGAGTGGCCCGCGCTTTTCGTAAAAGGCAGCAAACTGATGTCGAAGGTGGGTTTGATTTGTGTCACGCAGTTCGTATGCACCACAATGAAATCGTGGGCGCGAAACCCCCGTCTGCGCGATCAGGTCGATGCCGGCGATCCTGAAAAGGTCAAGAGCGTTACGCGGGATATACTGAATACGCTGACGCCGCGCTTCTTCGAAGCGGATTGGGCCAGCACAAGCTATGACACCCGTGCCGGGCGCGATCAGATCATGAACGACTTGGAGAATCTATCGTCAAACATTGCAGCTTCGGAACCTTGGTACGAAGGACTGAAGGTGATCGATCGCAATTGGCTTCAGGTGCATCTCGCCGAGCATGGCGGCGCAGCACCTCCTCAGGGAGCCGAATAGCTATCTCGGGTTCAACACCTCGGCACTGGTGATGCATAAGAGGTCTGGATTACCGATGTGGGTGTAGCGAACACTGTCCCCTTCGGCGACCGTCTTTGAAATCAATGACTTCATTGCCGCATCATCGAGCCCGGAGGCGGCTTGAAGCTTCTGTTTTACCTGCGGCCACCAGTCGGGGTCCCGGGTGTGGACATGCATGTTGACCTCGTTTCTCAACGCGATTGCGGAAGCTTGGGTCACAAGCTTTTCCCTCTCCAGCCGGCCCATAAGGTCTGACAGGTAATCAAGCCGAAGCATACCGCCGAAGACTTCACTCCAAAGAATCGGTCTTTTGCCACCGACAACAGCGTGGGTGTACCAGGCGGCCCGCAATGCTAGGCGCGCGGCAAACAACGCGGCGCTCTTTGAGCGCACCGGAAGGAACGTGCCCACTACCGCGGTCGCCCCGCAGGTCAGGAAGCCAGAGCCAGCAGTCACGTGCGTCCGGTCAGGTGACTGTGTGTCGCAAGCGCTGAGAACCACCACGGGTGGCGGACGTATCCTCCCGCGCAGTTGCCAGACGTCGATTTTCTCTGAGCCGACATGCAAGGCGCCCACTCCGCTGATTTTGTCGTGTGAGCCATGGCCATCGAAAACCATCATCGCGCCGTGAAAATCATTGATGGCAGTCACGAATTCGTCGGTGCTGTTGACCGTCACCTGTCGAATTTTGAGCCGATCGCTGGAGTTGCTAGCCATGATAGCCATTGCGTGGCGAACGTCGTTGCGGATCGGATCAGACGTGCCGAAGGACGAGATTACCAGTACCTCGGAGAACGCATCCGGGTCGAGATATAGCGTTTCGATCCTAGCCAACTGCGTTATCATCAGATTACCGGGCGTCGCGGGAATGCGCGAAACGTCGAGGGCAATACTCATCGGTAGATCGCCGACGGGTAGCCATTCCAGCGGGGCGTCGGCAATCAGTTTCACCCCGGACTGACTGCTTGCAACGATGTCGAGCAATTGAGCGGGGGTGTGCTTTGCGAGCGCCGTTTGGACCGATTGGAAAACCCGTTCCCCCTTATTATTCCTCGCGTTGCTCCCATCGCCCCGGGCATAGCCGGTAAAATTGGACAATTCGGGCGTAAGGTTCACGCCGTTCGGTAACCGAATTGTCGCGGCAATTGTTGAAGCGGATCGAAGGGCGGCCGCAGCGGTTTGCACATGCAATTCTCTCATACGCACATCAAGAACAAACTGACCCGCAGGCAGCATCATGGGTGCCAAGGCTTTGCCCGCCCCGTGAAATATGTAACCTGTTTGTTGCTGCAGCAAGCGAATGGTTTCCCTTAGCCCCGGCGGGTCGTCGGGCTCAGGTTTTGGAAGGCGTTCGCGCGTGTGGGCATAGAGCGCCGGCGCCAGGACGATTCGATCCGGTTTTGGAGGGTGGGACATGAGGGCTGGGAAGAACCCGACATCATCCTGAACGGCGATCACGGCGCGAGCCGTCTCCTCCATTGCATTAACGTGAGGTCGTTCGTCACCAGGGGGCGAAGCGAGCGGCGCCTCAGCCTTGAAACGGTAGCCGAGCGATTGAAGCGTGACGAGATTTGCAATCGTGCTGTTGTGCGGCTTTGCGACGAGATCAAGAACCGGCGCCTCGGGTGCGCGCCAAGCCGAAAGGGTCTTTGACATATCTTCGATCGGAAATCGCTGGTCAAGGACGCGTAGCACCTGTGCGACCCTGGCAAGATGCTCACGTACATGGGTCCATCTCGTATTCTTCGGCCTTAGCGATTTTTTTCCAATGGTGGAGACCTTAAGTACCGGGAATTTTTGCCGCCTCTCCCACTCCGCCACGCCAGCAAAAGTTTTGTCCGACCCGGTCATGACGACCCAGAAGGGGTCCTCCATCGGAATTGTGAGTTTCACAAAGTTGCTGAGGGTGAGGGGCGTCCAACTCCAGCCATGTGCTGTCAGCCGCCGCCCGGTTCTGGCTTCCAGGGACAATCCGAACTCAAGGACGTCGGTCGGCAACGTGGCGACCAGTTTCAGTGCCCATTCCATATCCATCATACTCGGCGATATTCCCTGGAAAAGGCTCGCCACCTCCAGGGTTTCATCTGCTAAGACAATGATATACCGGATCTTGTTCGAATAGGTTCTATCCCGATTTTTAGGGTCGTCACCCGGCATCATTGTGTCAGCCTTTCGCGAGTGCGCCCAAGCGCTGTAGAAGACTATACGTCGCGCCGTCGCGGTTGCACACTCGCCGAGCGATAGCAGGTGTCATTTCGAGGCATTGAGGTATTGTTATTGGGAACCGCTTTTCGTCGGGCTTTTACAGCCGGGCCAACGGTTCGAATCCTATCAAGAGATGCCGATGATCGAGCTTAACCGGCCGCATCCCGCTCATGTCCACGGACCTCAGTGGTTGTGTCGGGAGTTTTACGGCTGTAATGACCAAGTGCACCAAGGAAAGCAGTCGCAACGTCGATCCGACCGGCGGCGTTGCGGCAGCAGATGGAAAGTTTGTTTTTACGCTGCTCGTTAACCGCAGGGCGGAATTCCGCGTGCCTCTGCGCTAGCTTCAGTCGTTTCGCCTTCCTTAAAGAGCCCCCTCCAGAGGCTGACCGTGTCGCTGTCTCCAGCCTTGGTGTAACAGAGGCCCGAGGACGATGGCGGAAGCGACAGTGAAGGGTTGTCCAGCGCCTTTCGAAGGTTTAGTGACGACGCCACGTGGAGAAGAAGCTCCGAAAGCTGGTCTTCTTGCAGGGTGGAAACGTCAAGCTTCTTGATGACGGCTTCGATATTGCGCCTTCTTGGTCGGGCAACAGCCTTGCGCGTCGTGCCCGACGCAGCAACGATTGCCGTGGGCTTTGGTTGAGCTTGCACCTTAGCGCGCGCGTTTTTCGCCTCTTTCGGTTTTTTCATGATTCACCCCTCCTATTGAAAATTCCGCGTTCCCCGTAGGCCTGCTTTGAGTTGCTCGTTGAGGTGGAACTGTTCAGCCAGTGGCGTCAGTTGGCGTTTTTTCGGCTCCATCGGACCGAAAGTGAAGACGAGTTGATGCGTACGTTCCCTGCTGGCGCTCAAGAACGTTCCGGATGGGTTCACGTTCCTCGTCGTGAACTCCCATTTTGGCGTGACGTCGCCCGACACCTTTTCCTTGATCGACACCGTCTGTGTGAGGACGTTCTTCACACCGAGCACTTCCATTGTTTTTGTATCAGTGGCTAGACCCAACTGCACGACCTGGATACGGGATTCGAGCAACGGGAGAATGCGAAGGTCGATGTCAACGAGCGGCGAACCTTCCTTGTTGCCCTTCGGATCGCGGCATGGCCGTGTCGTTGTGCCCAACTTGAAGATATCCGGCCTGTAGAGAGCCGAAAGTGGATAGAAGATATTGTACTTGTTATCGTTCGTTGAGGTTGCCTGGGCACTCACTCCCGCTGCGATCGAAATGGGCTTGTTCGGCGTCCAGCTAAAACCTGGCGCAATTGTCGAATTTTCAGTGACGGTTAGGTCAGTCGCAACTTCGACGCCCCAGTCAGCGAGGAAGCTTCCGTATGCTTTCAGGCTCGGCCTCTTCCTTGCTTGTTCAAGGTCGTTCATCACGGCAAGTGTCACGGCGTAGCTCAACTCACATACTACGCTTCGAACAAGTGTCGAATTCATGTCTTCAACGAGACGTGAGTCAACATTTGGCCAATCACGTTGGCTAGGAATGTAAGTTCCGCAACTGGTTTGAACTATGCAAGCTAACACGGCCACGCATATGAACGCTATTCTAGTTGCCAAAGCCCCCTCCTGACAATCAAAGCGCTTAAGGCCAGCAGAATCCTCTCCTGAATAGACAAGAAATATTCCAAAGAGAAAATCTATACCGCTTAAACGCAAAGTAATTTATAATGAAAATATTATCCTAAGTTGTATCAAAGGTCTGTTGCATCTGTACAACAAATAATGAATCTTAAAACATAAGACTGTATTGGACTGAACAGTTCGTACATATCACTGCCCTCGAAATCAGATCAAGAGCGCCAGAAGTTTCTTGGCCGTGGGAGGATCGGCGATCGCACCCTTGAAATTTTGGTTTCCGACTTTACGCGCCTCACCCTTTTCCGGCGACAAACGTTGCTGGTCCGCTCCTCACAATGAAAGTCTCCGGTGCAAGATGGTGCGATAGACATCAAACCTCCAAGCCGACGAACTCGGCAAAGACGATCGCGGCGCTGGCAAAGTCCTGCACAGCCACGATAACCCGCCCGTCTGGATGAGAGATCAGAGCCATGGCGTGCCTTGGATCTTTTGCAAAAACCTGGATTGAACCGGACACATCGGTCCACGTTTGTCCCCGATCACAAGTGAGTGCCAGGTATGAACGCTCATTGTTTACCCTGTCGAAACCAGCCGCGAGCGCATTATTATCGGAGCCCGCAAGTTGTTGGTTTCCACGCAGAACTGAGCCGGTGGGGATGCGGACGAAAACTTGGACCACCAGGAGGTAGTTCATGTATTCCCATACAGACAGAATTCGCGCGGTCGAGCTGTATATTAAGCTCGGCAAGCGGGTTAAGGCGACGATCCGCCAATTGGGTTATCCGACCAAGAATGCGCTGAGGAACTGGTACCGCGAATACGAGCAGCACCAAGACCTGCGGGTTCGTTCTGTGGGTCGCGCGCCGAAGTTTTCCGAGGCCCAGAAGCAGGTGGCACTTGAGCACTACCGCACTCACGATCGCTGTATCTCTTCAACGATGAGAGCGTTGGGTTATCCCGGTCGTGGAACTTTGACGGCATGGGTTCGAGAGGCGTTTCCGGAGGCGAGGACTTCGATGGCCGGTCGATCCTGGCGTCCAGCTTATCCTGAGGCCTTGAAGCAGGTCGCGGTCCTCGATCTTTGCAGTGGAGAAGAGAGTGCCCAGGAA